>CAZLMY010000046.1:0-36199 GCA_964560845.1 uncultured Occallatibacter sp.
CGGCATCGTGCTGGCGGTTCTGGCCATCAACAAGCGCACCGGCAAGGTGGAGCAGCAGCCCGAAGTGATCATGCGCGGCTTTGGCGGCGCGGACGTCACCGAACAGGCACGCGAGACGATTCTGAAGACCCTCGATAGCCTCAACGCCGAACAAAAGGCCGACTACGGCATGGTCAAGGAAAAAGTTCGTGCGGAATTGAAGCGGTTGATTCAGAAGGCCACCGGACGGCGGCCGATGATCATGCCGGTGATTCTGGAGATCTAAGGAAAGCAGAGTTAGCAACGCTAGCGGTGTTAGCGGAGTTAGCCGCGATCCAGAGACAGTTGGGTGCCCCACCTTAACCGCGGTTGTTTCGCGGTTAAGGTGGGATAGCTCTACCTACATACAGTTTTTATGGTTCCTTACTACCCTTCAGCACCACTCACATCCGCCCCCAAAACCACATAGCTGTCATCCTGAGCGAACGGGGCCCCAGACGCTTTTCAGTCTGGGGGTGGTGAGTCGAAGGATCTGCGGTTGCTTTTCGGCATTCCCTACTCTGCCAGCTCCTGCCCTATCAACCCGACCCACTCCTGCAACTCGGAAGAGCGCCCACTCAAATCGAGTTCGGAGAGCGCAATTCCCAAGTGAACCCAAGGGGAAGGTGGGGGATTGCCGACGCCCAACCGGTACAGATACGGATCTCTCCCTGAACCGGGCCTCAGGTAAACTCCTCCGCCCGTCGCACGATCCACTTTGCCAGAAAGACGAGATCCTCGTCCGGCAAAGGCGGAGCAAGGTGCAGAGCAAACCACAGTAGACCAATACCCTAGGCGCAGACTGCCCGATCCCTTCCCTCCGGTCCCACTTGAATCATGAGCCATGAGAGAAAACCCGCTGCGAGCCGCGTGAGATCCGCCGGCAACACCCGCAGGCTCAGGATCAAGTGAATCGTCGTCTCGACGAATCCGCAGTCGCCGCGATAATTCCAGGGCTCACAAGTAGCGCGCAGAACGGCAGCGCAGGAAAACGCCCGCATCCAGTGGCCGAACTCGCCCGTTCTACCGGGCTTCCAATCTGGATTCTCTGGCTGCGACCAACGAATCAGTTCCAGCACCTCCGTCGGGTACCAATACATATCTGGCGGAAACATACTGGTGTCATGAATTGGACGTAACGCCGCCAGATGCCGCTCCACATCTTGTCCGTAGTCCGCGGCAGCAATCTCCTTCAGCATCTCGTCATCGACGTGCAAGGAAATCTCGCGCAGCAACCCCTCCGGCTCCGGCTCAAACCGATTCAAAAGCTCGACGATCGGCGCCCCGCCCGTCACTTTTGCGCCGCCGGCTCGCTGCTCTTGCGCTTCATCTCTTCAGCTACAGCCGCCGCAACCTTCTTGGCGGCATTTTCAACAAAGCTCGACGCCTCGTTCACGGCGGTGCGGTCGCTGGAGATGTCTTCAGCCAGCAGCGCCACGCCGTTGCGCTTCACCAGCCGCATGTCGGCATGAACGCGGATGCTGAGCAAATGCCCGATACGGCTGCTGCGCGTGACGCGAACCAGTCCCGTGCCGCTGAGAATCGCGTCGGCCTCTTCCCCGGAGCCGACCAGGGTGATGCCGCTGCTGGCCAGTCGATCGGAGAGCTTGCCCGTGACCGACTTGGCCAGATCCGCATCCGACCCTTGCAGCGGCGCCACAAAGACCTTCAGCGTGCCCAGCGAATACGATTCGATTTGTGCATGGAGCGATGCTGCCGCGGCCATTCCGCAAAGCAGCACAAGAAGAGCGGAGACGAACTTCCGCATGGAGCCTCCTGTGGGTTCTTGGCAGCAGTATACGGCTTGGCGCCGAGCGCGTCGGCTCCTGTCGCGATCTGGTCGAGCAATCCGACCGGCGAGAAGCGGAAGCCGAATGCGCACAGTTTGCGTACCTAAGGCGCCACTTCGCTTGCAAATCGGCTGATAATGGAATGCATGGGAGGCCAGCCATGACGATTCAGGTTGAACTCGATGCGGAAACCGAAGCCCGTTTGACAGCCCAGGCCGAACGGCGCGGAATCCCGCCAGAGCAATACGCCAGCGAGTTTCTGCGGGATAACCTGCCACTCAACAGGAGGGGCACGGGCAAACTGAGCCCCGGCGACGTGGACGAAATGACAAAGGTCATGTCTGCCGGCTCCGAGAATTTGCCCATTTTGCCGTCGGAGGTCAATGACCGGGAAAGCTATTACGAGGACCGCTGGTAAATGGCCGGAACGCTCTATTTGATCGACAGCAATGTTCTCATCCGCTGGGTTCGACCCGAAGCCTCAGAGTTCCAAGTTGTCGTTCGATCGATCCGCCGTCTCGAAGAGGCAGACGATACGCCTTGCTATACCTCACAGAACCTTGGCGAGTTTTGGAACGTCCTGACTCGCCCTACCGTCAAGAACGGATACGGTTTGCCTACTGAAGGCGCATTGATTCGAGCTGAACAAGTCGAGGCCAAGTTCCGCCTGCTCCCGGATGGTCTTGCAGTTCACCAAGAATGGCGCAGGCTGCTGGTGGAATATCGCATCTGCGGCGTACAGGTCCACGACGCCCGCCTGGTTGCCGCTATGCTTGTGCATGGAGTGAAGCGCATTCTCACCTTCAATACCAAGGACTTCGCCCACTTCGACGGCATCGAAGCCATCGACCCCCAAAACTTCTTCTAGCCAGGCCTACGAAAAATGACCGAACAGCTCGTCTCCCTCGCCACCATCCGCGCCGCCGCCGCCCGCATCGCTCATATTGCCATCAAGACCCCGCTGATCCAAGCTGCCTTTCCCGGCCTGTCGGGCTATGGAACGAATAAGAGAATCTACCTCAAGGCGGAAAGCCTGCAGCCCATCGGCGCCTTCAAGATCCGCGGCGCGAGCAACAAGATTCTGCAACTGACCCAGGCTGAGATCGCCCGGGGGGTGATCACCTACTCCAGCGGCAACCATGCGCAGGGGGTGGCTTACGCCGCACGCGAGGTGGGTGCCAAGGCGGTGATCGTGATGCCGTCGAACGCACCGGCCGTGAAGCGGGCCGCCACCCTGGCTCTGGGTGCCGAGGTGGTGGATGTCGGCATGGCTTCAAGCGAGCGGCTGGCTGTGGCCGAGCAACTGGTTCGCGAGCACGGCTACGTGGTCATTCCGCCTTACGACGACGAGCAGATCATCGCCGGGCAGGCTACTTGCGGGCTTGAAATTGTCGAGAGCCTTGCTGCGGTCGATCTGGTGCTGGCGCCTGTCTCCGGCGGCGGATTGTTATCCGGGGTGGCAGCCGCAGTCAAGCAGTTGTCGCCCAAGACTAAGGTCTATGGCGTCGAGCCCGAGCTGGCCGGCGACACTGCGGAAAGCTTCCGCACCGGCTCGATCGTGACCTGGGCGGCGGAACTCACCAGCCGGACGCTAGCCGATGGGTTGCGCACCCAGAGCGTGGGACAGCGCAACTTTGCCCACATCCAGGCATTCGTGGACTGCATCGTCACCGTGACAGAAGCCGAGATCCGCGCCGCCATGCGCGCCATCGTGGCCGCCACGCGTCTGGTGCCCGAGCCCAGCGGAGCCGTGGCCGTGGCCGCGCTGCTGTTCCACGCCGCTGAGTTGCCGCCCTACACCACGGCTGTCGCGGTAGTGAGCGGTGGTAATGTCGACCCAGCTTTGCTGGCAGAGATCCTGAGGGAAACCGACGCTCTACTTCCCGCTTAGGTAATCGAGTCCTTCCAGCACGGCTTGCTGCAGCACAATGCGGTGGTCGGAGTAGGCGTGGTCCGTCGCCATGTGGATTGCGCGAACTTCCTGGTTCCCCGCCTTTTCGACAGCTTCGACAAAAGCGTCGGTGGTCGGGGCCAGCCCGTCGTCGGCAGAAATCACCAGCAGCGGCCGGGTTGCAAGTTTTGGGGCGATGTTCAAAAAGGCCCACTTGTCGGCGTTCTGCATCACTTCCTTCGCCAGGCTCTCCGGGCTGGTGCCTGCCAAGGGCGCCATCCCTTCCTCGGCAAGGCTCGCCGCAAAGTTCTTCACAGCAAGGTCCCGCTTTTCGGCAGGGATGGCCAGCATTTTACCCGCATCCATGTCCGCGGCGGAGATTGCGGCAACGGCCCTGATTCCGGGATCGAGTGCGCTGGCCTCGACAGCCACAAAGCCGCCCATGCTATGCCCGACAAGGACGATCGTCTTGGGATCGGTGCGAAGCTTGCCGGCATTCACTGGGTCGCGCAGATAAGCAATGGCTGATTGGGCGTCTTCGATGCAGTGGGTGAAGGAAAACTCCCCGGGGGAGCCCCAGGAGCCGCGGTAGTTGAAGTAGAGGACATTCCACCCGGCGCGGCGAATCGATTGGGCCAGATCGAGATTCTTTTCGTTGCCGGGGAACCCGTGCAGCAGGATGACAGTCGGATGCGGGCCGGCCCCGGCAGCCAGATAGACCAGGGCGTTCAATAAGGATCCATGGCTGGGCAGTTGGAAAGAATGCATCGAGGCAGGGTTGAGCTTGTCGGGCGCTGGGTCGGTGGTAATGGCAGGGTTCTGGCCGAATGTGGAAACAGAGGTGGAAAGCAGAATGCTGAGCAGGGTTGCGGGCAGAAACGATCCTCGGCGGGTCATGGGTCGATTCTAGAATCGCGACGAGCGATTGCAAGACCAATTTTGCGTTGTCGCAGTGACGCGATCCCCGGGGTAAACGTCTATCGACTATGATTTTGCCTGTGAAGACCCTCCGCCCTTCCGCGCCTCAGAAACTCGCCTTTGCCCTGGCCCTGCTTTGCGCCGCACTGCCCGCCATGGGCGAGAAGAAGCAGCCGCAACTCGTCAAGCCCATGGCCGGCCCGCGCGCCACGCCTCTGCGCATTACCTGGCTCTACGTCGCGCCCGATCCCAGCTCGCAGAAGGTCGGCCGCGTACAGATTGGCCGGGAGATGGTCATCGCCGAAAAAAGCGGCCCCTGGATCCGCGTCTACGCCAACACCGACATCCAGGAGATCAACGAGAAAGACAAGCCCGAGTTCGATAGCGACCAGGCCACGCCGCCCATCTCCGGCTGGATGCAGTCCAAGGGCGTGGTGGTTGAAACCACCCCCAACGGCGACCAGGTGCTGATGGGCGAAGGCGCCAATCAGGAGTCGCTGGCCTCGGACCCGCGCGGCCCGGCCAATGCCGCCCAGAGCGCTCGCCTGCTTTATAGACGCGTGGTGGAGATGTTCCCTAGCTCGCCCTTAGCCGCCGAAGCCGCCTGGCGCGCCGCCGACATTCTCTGGCAGATCCAGAAAGCCGATGCTGCTTCCCGCCCCTCGGCCAAAGAGCGCGACCCCTACTTGCGCGACCAAATGGACGAAGAGGAGATGAAGAAGGTCCTCAAGTTCTATCCCAACACCCGCCAGGCCACTCTTGCTGCTTTTGCTCTCATCGACAACAAGCTCTGCGGCGATTGGCAAGGCTCGCCCAAGTGTCCCGAGCATGAATCGGAAGACTACGAAAAGTACGCCGCCCAGTTTCCCGACGGCCCGCGCACCGCGCAGGCGCTTTACCAGGCCGTCTATCGCCAGGCCGTGCTTGTGGATATGTTCGCCGCCGATGGCAGCGACAAGAAGAGCGATGCCGCCAAAAACCACGCCAAGGAACTGGCCGCGCGGCTCAAAGACCACTTTGCCCAGTCCGATTTCACCGCCCGGGCCGCCGCGCTGGTGTACAAATTGGATGAAGGCATCCCTGTTTATGGCATCGACCGCGAATGAGCGGGTCGCACTGGCCCGCGAAGGACGTGCATTGGACCGGTAAACTGGGAACTGTGAGCGAGGGTTGGCAGACAGGCGTTCTGGCTTTACCGCAAATCCATTAGAATCAGTTCGGCGGCTTTTCGCCCCGAAAAACTAGGCAAACTAAATCGCTTGGGGCCGTAGCCCCGCAGGCATGTGTTTCCTTGAGGATCTTGGCCGGAGTCAGGCCGCTTTCCGCAGATCGTAAGCTACTTTGGAGGCTTCTTGAACGAGTATATTCAGTCCATTTTGTTGGGCATTGTGGAAGGCTTGACCGAATTTTTGCCGGTCAGCTCGACGGCGCATTTGCGCATTACCGAAGCGCTCATGAAGCTGCCCCTCGATGACCCTTACTGGAAGATGTACACGATTGTCATCCAACTCGGCGCCATCCTGGCCCTCTGCCTGCTTTTCATGGGGCGTATTGTCGAATTCCTGCGCACCTTCCCTGAAGGGGAAAACAACAACCGCACCTGGCTCACCCACCCCCTCTCGTTGACCATGATCGCCTTCGGCTTTACCTCGGTGCCGGCCTTGCTGCTCCACAAATGGAGCGAAAAGAATCTGGGCAGCATTCAGTCCATGGCCCTTGCCCTGTTAATCGGCGGCATTGTCATGTGGGCCGTTGACGCATGGGCCAGCAGCCGCGACGCCTCCACGCTGCATGTGGAGACCATGTCGCTTCCCCAGGCGGTGTGGATCGGGCTCTGTCAGACGCTTTCGGCGGTCTTCCCAGGCACTTCGCGCTCCATGTCCACGATTGCCGCCGGGCAGCTGGTTGGCCTGGATCGTCCCTCGGCTCTCGAGTTCAGCTTCCTGCTCTCCATTCCCACTATGATTGCCGCCACCTGCTGGGACCTGCTCAAGGAGATTCATCCCAGCAAAGCCGCGATCGAAGCTGGAACCGCCGCTCACGTGGTCATGACCGGCGACCGCTGGATCGTGCTGATCATCGGCCTGGTGGTCTCGTTCATCGTGGCCCTGGGCGTCGTGGAGTGGTTCCTGCAATGGGTGCGCAAGCACGGCTTTACCATGTTCGCCGTCTATCGCATCCTGCTTGGCGCGGCGCTGTTGTTCTTCGGTTCCCGGTTCATTCCGAGCTAGTAGTTCACTGAATTTAGATCCGTGATCCACAGGTTCCCAGGTCTCAAAGTCGAGACCTGGGGCACCATCCTGTCTGGACAGTTTGTGAAGAGGGCCAGCGACAGCGTTCCCGCAATTCACGTGCCCTTTGTCTCGGCGGTCCCCACTCCCTCGTTCAGATCTATTCCTTCTTGTCCCCCATCCGCGCAACGGAGAACTGTGCTCCGGCGAACAGAATCAGGCCCGAGACATACGCCCAGAAGATGATTCCCACGGACACGGAAAAGCGGCCGTAAAGTTCGTCCAGGTGGAGGTGAGGCAGCAGGAGACCGGCAAACAGGTATTTGGACACCAACCAGATGAGGCCGGTCACCACGGCGGACCGCATCACCGGGCGCCAAGCCACTTTGCGATTGGGCAGCAGCCAATAGATGGAAAAGAAAAACAAGATCGAGGCCACGCCCGTGGATGCGGCCAGCACCACGAAATTCAAGCCGGTGAAAAAGATGTTGTCTACGTGTCCGAAGAAGATGCCGGTTAGAGCCCAACGGGTCAGGGTATTCAACAGCACCGCGCCCATGCCGAGCACCACCATCAGGATGGCGAGGCCAAAGGCCACTACCTGGTTGGCCAGGTAATTGCGGCTCTTGAGCACGCCCCAGGCCTGGTTCAGTGCCACTTCGAGGGGCAGAAAAATGCCCGTGCAGGCCAACAGAATCATCACAATCGAGAAGAACTGCACACCTTGGCGAGAAGCAGTGTAGGCGAGATTGCGAGCCACAAACGTGGCGTCGGAGGGCATGAAATAGCCCAGCATCTCATTGACGGTCTGCACCATGCCGGGCGAACTAAAGACCTTGGACGACAACGTGTACAGAAGCACAATGAACGGAATGAACGACAGGATGGCGTTGGCGGCCACGCTGAAGGCAAAGGTGTGCACCTCGCTGTCCAGCAGGTAGGCGATAAGTTCCTTGCCGTCCTTGCGCCACTTGTACCACTTGGGCTGCGCGGCGGGCTGCAGCGAGGCAGCGGAGACCGGCTCGGCTACTTCGGTGGCCTCGACGGTCGCCTCGATGGGGTTTGCGGAAGCCGTTGCGGCAGAATCGGGTGCCAGGGCCATGCGTTGCTCTCCTTTGGGATCCGGAACCCTGTTCGCGGTTCCCGTGCGCCCGGGGGCGCTGCGTCGGGTGGTTGCTGTCTTCAAGGATAGCCTTTCCCGCACGCCCTGTGCCTGGATTGCCACCACCGGATGCCGCGAAACCACCGGAAAAACCGGGAAGGAGGGGCGGGCCGGCGGCACGGTCCACCATGTCCCGATTTGCACCGGCGCGGGGTTCTCTTCCCGAGTCAGGCCGAGCTGCCAATGAGCTCATTTTCGGCTTGCATCGGTTTTCGACTCATGGCATAACAGGGACACGGCGCGCCGTTAGCGAGCCGATTTCAGGATGGGAAGGCTGTTAGGATCGCGAGCTTTTTGGTTTCCAGTGGGTCAATACGGGTCAGGTATGGGATCGGGCTGCCAGGGCGCGCGGGTTGGGCGCATCGGTAGCCCGTGGCGTTTCGGGCCTTTTGCCGTCCATCAGGAGGATTCGCGTGAAGGAGCAAGGTGTCGTGAAGTGGTTCAATGGAGCCAAGGGGTATGGGTTCATTCAACGCTCGAACGGAGATGAGGTCTTCGTCCATTTTTCCGCCATTCAAGGCAGCGGCTACAAGACCCTGAACGAGGGAGAAGACGTGGAGTTTGTCTGCCAGAAAGGCCCCAAGGGGCTGAACGCGGCAGAGGTCTTCCGGGTCGCCTGACTCGCCCTCATAGAGGTATAGGTTATCTGGGCCGGTGCTCGCATTACCGATCCTGCGCTTAGGAACCTCAGCAAACAGCGCATCGTTGGGCCCAAAATTCAGTGCTTGGTGACGGGAGCCTTGAGGGAGCGGAGCTTTCTCAAGGCCCACTGAGCTGCGGCCGCCAGTCCGGCGTCTGCGGCTTCGGCCCAGGCTTCGAGGCGCCCGGCAAAGTGCTGCTGGCTGCTGTTTCCCATGGCCACGGCAAGATTGCGGCGCAGACCCAGAAAGCCCGCGCGCCGCACCGGCGAGCCGTTGAAGCAGCGCTCGAACTCCGGCTCGTCCAGGTCGGCCAGCCACTCCAGCGCGGGGTTCACCAACTCCGGACGCGCCTCCAACCCGGGATCGACGCCGATCGGCGCCTTGCGATTCCAGGGGCACACGTCCTGACAGATATCGCAACCAAACACCTGCCGCCCGGTTGCCTCCATCAACTCCTCGGCAATCGGCCCGCGATGCTCAATGGTCAGGTAAGAGATGCAGCGGTTGACGTCCATCTGGTAGGGAGCGGTCAGGGCCTGGGTGGGGCAGGCGTCGATGCATCGTCGGCAGCTTCCGCAGTGGTCCGGCGGCGCCGTGGGCACCTTTTCGTCTTGAACCTCCAGGCCAGTCAGCAGCACCGCAAGAAACCCGTATGAGCCGAGTTTGGGATGGATGATGCAGGTGTTCTTTCCTGTCCAGCCCAGCCCGGCAGCTGTGGCCAAAGCCCGCTCCATGACCGGGCCGGTGTCGACGTAGCTGCGCGCCTCGAAGTCGCCAAATTGCCGGTGCAGCCGCACTTCCAGCCCCACCAGCCGTTTCTTCAGCACCTTGTGATAATCGCTGGGCCGGCGGAGCGGTTCCCCGCCCTTGGGGTCCGCGTCGAGCCGGCTGCTCCAGGCATAGCGGGCGATCCACGCAGAGCCGCCCGCGGCCGGATCCATCGAGCGGGGTTGCGCGCTGTTGTAGTTGGCAAAGCACACCAGGGCCGAGCGCGCCCAGGGAAACGGCGCAGCCACGCGCGCCCTCAGCAATTGGCCGTCCTCGGCGGTTCGTTCCAGGTAGTGCATGGAGCCGGCGCGCCCTGCCTCGACCCAGGCGGCAAAGCGGGCCGCGTCGCGATCCTGGTTGGCATGGGGCAAGGCCACCAGTCCGGCCTCGGAAAAACCCACCTCCAGGGCCAGGGTGCGGGCAAGCTCCCTGGTCAGGCCAGACTTTGTTGACTCGCTCCACGTTTCACTGTTAACTCCCAAGCGCGCCTCCCCATTGGCCAGAGTATCCTGACCAAGCCTCTCGATTCAGTATGAAGGGAAAGCTTCGGTACCAACGCGGTTTCCCATTCCGGTTCCCATTCCATTGAAACGAAGGCAGTAGCGAGGCGTCTACTCAAGGGTAAGGTGGGTCGGGATGAGCCTGGAAAGATATAGATGCTGCAGTGAGTTGATGAAGCTTGGGTTCGCTCTTGCGTTGTTGGCGTCGACAGCGGGATTTGCGCAGGGACCCGTGAACCCGGCCGCGCAGTTGCGCATGCAAACTACAGTCGTGGTGGTTCCGGCACTGGTGCGGAATGCGCAGGGTGAGCTTGTGTTCACGCTCAAGGCCGACGACTTTCGCATCACCGACGACGGCATTGAGCAGCGTCTCACGATGGATGAAGACACCGACAGCGAACCGCTGGCGCTTGCAGTGGTGGTTGAAACAGGTGGCGCCGGGGCGCGCAGGCTGGGCGACTTCAAGCATCTGGGCGCGGTGATTTCGGCCGTGACCGGCGGCGTTCCGCATCGGGTGGCCGTGGTCAGCTTTGACAGCGAGGCTACGCTGCAGCAGGACTTCAGCTCCGACGACAACGCCGCCGGAGCCACGCTCGACAACCTCAGCGCGGGCGACAAGGGCGCGGCCATTCTGGACGGGCTGGCCTTTGCCGTCGATCTGCTGCGCAAACAGCCGGCGGTCTACCGTCGCGCCATCCTGCTGATCTCCGAGACCATCGATCATGGGAGCCAGACGCAGTTGGGAGAGGCGCTGCGCATCATCGGCGACACCAACACGGCTATGTACACGCTGGGTTTCTCGTCGGGCAACGCGGATGCCGCGCACTATGCCTCGCGCGAGTTGCCGTTTCAGTCCGGCCCCGATGGGGCAAGGCTCGAGAACGCGCACCAAGGCCCGCCGCATGGGTGCATGGGCAAGGACCCCGACCCGGATGCGACCACCAACAAGGCAGTGCAGGCATTCGATTGCCTGGGATTGCTGGCCCCTCCCTTGGCGCTGGCCAAGCTGGCTGCGATTCGCGCCGCGGACGGGTTGCAGCGCAACGTTCCCGAGTCGGTGGCGCAGATGACAGGCGGGGAGTACTTCAAGTTTGAAAACAGCCGCAGCCTGGTGCGCGGCCTCATGACCATCTCAAACCACGTGCCCAATCGCTATGTGCTGAGCTTTCACCCCCAGGCGCCCCACCCCGGCTTCCACGCCATTGAACTGCGGCTGAACGACCGCCCCGGCCTGCACGTAACCGCCCGCAGCGGCTACTGGGCAGACGAGGAGAAGGTCGCCCGTCGACCGTGAGGCCGCAAAGCTGGCGCACCCCGGGTCCGCGCATTTGAACCACTTCCGCATCGTTCCTTCCCGCGGTACAGTATTCTTTTCAGATCCAAAAAGGCTTTAGAAACTTCAGACTCGAAGGAGACCAATGCAGAAGCGCAAACTCGGAAACAGCGGTTTGGAAGTGTCGGCCATCGGATTGGGCTGTATGAGGATGAGCGAGGGGCACGGTCCGGTAGCGGGGACCAAGCAGGAGATGATTGCGGTCATGCGCGGGGCGGTCGAGCGCGGCGTTACCTTCTTTGATACGGCTCAGGTCTACGGTCCGTTCGTAAACGAAGAAGTTGTCGGCGAAGCGCTTGCTCCGGTGCGCGACCAGGTGGTGATCGCGACCAAGTTCGGATTCGCTCTGCAACCGCACGGCAGATCCACTCCCGGTGTCGACAGCCGGCCGGCCTATGTCAAAGAGAGCGTGGAGGGATCGCTGAAGCGGCTTCGCGTGGACAGCATCGATCTGCTCTATCAACACCGCGTCGATCCGGAGGTTCCAATCGAGGATGTCGCGGGAGCGGTGAAGGACCTGATTCAGGAGGGCAAGGTCAGGCACTTCGGCATGTCGGAAGCCGCTGCAAACACGATTCGCAGGGCACATGCCGTGCACCCGGTAACTGCTATACAGAGCGAGTACTCGTTGTGGTGGAAGCGCCCCGAAGAAGAAGTGCTGCCCACGCTTGAGGAACTCGGAATCGGTTTTGTTCCTTATAGCCCGCTGGGGAGGGGGTTTCTAGCAGGGTCGATTACTGAAACTACACAGTTCCATAAAGAGGACAACCGGGGCAGTCTCCCCCGCTTTGCTCCCGAGGCCCTGAAAGCAAATCTCGCACTGGTCGATCTCATTTCCACTTTCGCCGCACAGAAGGGCGCGACATCGGCGCAAATCGCGCTCGCTTGGCTGCTTGCACAGAAGCCCTGGATCGTCCCCATCCCAGGTACCACCAAGCTGTCGCGTGTGGAGGAGAATATTGGAGCCACGGCGCTGGAACTTACGCCGGAAGATCTAGAGGCTATCGACCGGCTTACCGCGCAGGTTACCGTGCAAGGCGGGCGGTACCCTGAAGCGGTGGAGCAGATGACAAATCGCTAGTCGGCACGCCAGGGCACCCAAGACGGTCGCGCACAACCAATACTCGACCAATCAACGGCCCTCAGCGAAGTAGCCCTCGAGAATCGATACACAACTGAGAACCTTGAGGAGAGAAAATTCATGGAAATCCAGAGAATCGGCACTGCACCATCTCAAAAAGGACCAGCCGACTGGTTTACGGGCACTGTGCGCATCGATCCGCTGTTTCAAGCGCCCGATCCAGCGCTGGTTGCGGGAGCCGCTGTAACCTTCGAACCGGGAGCGAGAACGGCATGGCATACGCATCCGCTGGGGCAAACGCTGATCGTCACGGCAGGATGCGGCCGGACTCAGCGCTGGGGTGGACCCGTCGAGGAGATCCGGCCAGGGGATGTGATTTGGTTTTCTCCGGGCGAGAAGCATTGGCACGGTGCCGCGCCAAACACTGCCATGAGCCACATCGCCATTCAGGAAAGGCTCGACGGCAAGGTCGTCGACTGGATGGAGCATGTCAGCGATGAGCAGTATTCTGCTTCGAAGTGAGCAGACTCGCAGTATAAGCAATCCTTATCAAGACTCAAGGTGGAATAACTTTGTGTTATGCGCCTGTCTCCCTCAAACTTGTACTGGGAGATAGCCGATGACGCAAACGTGGGATCCACAAACATATGGAGAGAACGGTGCATTTGTGCATGGGTTGGCAGGCGGCGTGCTCGAATGGCTGGCGGCCAAGCCTGGCGAGTCGATCTTGGACCTTGGATGCGGCGACGGCCAGCTGACGCAGAGGATCGCGGCGATTGGCGCCCGCGTTGTGGGTGTCGATGCTTCGCCGGAGATGGTGGCGGCGGCGCGCTCGCGGGGCATGCAGGCCACCGAGGGCCGCGCGGAATCGCTTCCTTTCTCGAACGGCACATTCGATGCTGTTTTCTCCAATGCCGCGCTGCACTGGGTGCGCGACCAGGAGGCGATGATGGAGCAAGTGCGGCGCGTCCTCAAGCCGGGCGGGCGCTTTGTGGCAGAGATGGGCGGGCACGGCAATGTGGCGGCGATTCGCGTGGCGCTGACGGCGGTGTTGGCGCGTTACGGCTACGGTGATCGGGAACTGGGCGAGAACTACTACCCGACTCCGGTTGGCTATGGGCGGCGATTGGTGCGGCACGGCTTCGAGCTGCAGCGGATTGAGTTGATTCCGCGGCCCACGCCGCTGGGTGAAGGCGGCATGACGGGCTGGTTGCGCACTTTTCGGCGCGGTGTTCTGGAGGGGTTGCCGGAAGAACTGCGCGAGCCGGTGGTTGCCGAGACCGCCGCTCTGCTTGCCCTGGGACTGCGCGACGAGGACGGCAACTGGATCGCGGATTACATCCGGTTGCGCTTCGTTGCCAGGATTTAGACGCTAACGGCTAAAGAACATGCGCCCGCCTACGGCGATTAGGGTGAGGGCGAAGATGCGGCGCAGCCAGATCTCCGGCAGGTGCTGCGCGCCGACCGCGCCAAAGTAGCCGCCTACCAGAAAGCCCGCGGCCAGCAGCAAAGCCACGCGTGGGTCGGCGTTGCCCTTGCGGTAGTATTCCCAAAAGGCGAACAGTCCTACCGGGGCCAGCAGCGCCCCGAGCGAGGTTCCCTGGGCCTTGTACTGGTTCATGCCCGCAAGCCAGATGAGCGCGGGTACAAACAGGACGCCGCCGCCAATGCCCACCACGCCGGAAACCATTCCGACCACCAGACCAACCAGCAGCATCATCCAGATCATGAACTCACTCCTTCAAGGCTGGCCGGGATATGGACTGGCCGAGCATTTTCAGGCTATCGCATTTCAGGGAGTGAAGAAGTGCGGGAGTGAAACAGGGAAGGAGTGAATCTAGATGACCGGAGGGCCGGGCGGCCTCTTGGTCTCCCACCCTTTCCGCAAAAACTCGGAAAGGATGGGGCAACCGGCACACCGGGGTTACCAAGAAAAACGCCAGCCCTATCGCAGGTGGTGGCTAGGTAAGGAACAGATCGACGGCGGGGGGCAGGGCGGCGGCGAGGGAGTTGACCACGCCCACATCGATTCCGGTGGTGAGGGACTGGCTGTTGGCGCTTTGGAAAGCATGTAGGGCGGTCAGTGTGTGAGCACCGAGATTCCCGTCAACTCCCTGCGGGTTGTAGCCAAGGAAGAGCAGCAGCACCTGGGCCATGCGAATGGGGATCTCGGGCACATCGGTGCCGGCGCTGAACAGGGCATAGGCGTGGGCCAGCTTGGTGTCGTATTGATTTTTTGCGTAGCCGGGTCCGTTGTAGCCGTGGGCGTATGCGGCCCAATCCTGATTTTGCAGGGCGGTTTGCAGGCCGTTGGAGGTGATGAATCCCACTACTGCGGCCAGGTGCTGGTCTTCCGATGCGGCCATGGCCGCAACCATGGTGTCGACGTCGGGAAATCCGGCTACCTTGAAATTCTCTCCCATCACTTGGCCCATGCCCCAGGATGCGCTCTTGAGGGCAGCTTCCTGGTCGAGCGCCACGGCTTCGGCGAGACGCGGATACTGGGCTGCTCCGGACGGGCCGTAGCCGCCCGGGGTTGGATTGCTGACGCCGGGGTTGGTGGCGTCGAACTGCCCGCCGGTCAAGGCGTGAAAGATGTGCCGCTCAAAGAGAATCTGTGGCCGCCGGTCGGCAAGGAATCCGGTCCCTGGAGTCTCGACGGAAAGTATGCTCCACACGGTAGCTGCATCGACGCCGAGAGATGTAACAGCGTTCTGAAAGCCGGCATCGCTCAAAGGCAGAGCATTGCAGGGGAAGGGCAAAGTCGACATGGTTCGTTCCTTTCAATTTGCTGAAGTTTGAACCATCCGATTGTTGCTCAGTTACCGCATAACCGCAAGTAAAAGTAAGTGAAGGTTGTTTGTAAAAGAGTGCCGGGTGGTGGTGATAGTCGGGATCCAGAAACAACACCGCCCCATCGACGACGATCTGTCGATGGGGCGGCATTGCATGCTCTTGAAGCGACGACCCATGTGGGTTCCCACGGGGCACTACTTGATTTGCAGTTCGTCGATTTGGAACTGGAATTTGCCGGGTTGCCCGGCGCGGACAAAGCCCAGGCCAGAGAGGTCGCTGCCATCTGTGTCGAAGGTGGAGAAGGGGAAGTTGTACTGCTTCCACTCCGGACCTGCGGTGAAGGGAGTCATGGCGGGCATGTCTCCTCCGCTGCCGTTGCGGCTCTCGGTGAGCACCACCAGTGTGTAAATGCCTCCATCGCCCTTGGCCCAGAAGCTGATGCCCTTCTTGGCGGAGAGGTTTGCGGGCTGCATGGGCGCCGATCCGGGGAAGTAGAGCGCCCCGGCGAAAGTGAAGCCCTGGCCGGCGACGACTTCGCCGCTAACCTGCAACGCGCCCTTGGTGTTGTTTGCGCCGGGTTCGACGATGTCCAGCTTGGAGGTGGATTTTCCGCCGTTCATGCCGTCTCCGGCGGGGATCCAGGAGCCGAAGGTGGCGGAGGGCTTGCCTTCGTCGAAGTTGCTGACCATGCCGGTGTCGGAGTTCGCAGGCGGCGGAGGCAGCGGCGGACGGCCAGTTTCTCCGTGAGTGCCTGCTACTGTCAGCTTGACCGTGGTAGTTTTGTCGGAACTGGCGCCGACCATCATCTCGTAGACGCCGGGCTCGACCACGCGGTGCATATCGGTATCCAGGATCGAGAGCATTTCGGGTGTTACCTGGAAGGAGACGGTTTTCTTCTCGCCGGGCTTGAGGGTGATGCGCTCGAAAGCCTTCAACTGCATCACCGGCTGGGTGACCGAGGAGACCTTGGGATGCACGTAGAGTTGCGGGACTTCGTCGCCCTCTCGGGACCCGGTGTTGGCGACGTCGACGCTGACCTTGGCTGTGCCGCCGGTGAGCATCTGCGCCGGCTCCACGCGGAGGTTGTCGAATTTGAATGTGGTGTAGCTGAGTCCGTAGCCGAAGGCATAGAGCGGCTGCCGGGTGCTGAACTCGTAACTGCGGTTGGCCGAGGGCTTGTGGTTATAGAAGTCTGGCAGGTCGCCGACGGAATGGGGGAATGTGACGGGTAGCTTGCCGCCCGGGTTGGCATCGCCGAAGAGGACATCGGCCGCGGCCACGCCGCCTTCTTCGCCGAGATAGAAGCCTTCGAGGATGGCCGGCACCTTTTCGGCGATGTAGTTGATGGAGAGGGGGCGGCCGTTGATCAGCAGCACGACGACCGGCTTTCCGGTTTCCACAACAGCTTTGACCAGGTCGTTTTGGGCGCCCAGCAGGTCGAGCGAATCGCGGTCGCCGCGGTGCTCTTCACCCCAGGCTTCGCGGTTGGTGCTTTCGTTTTCGCCTACCACAAGGATGGCCACGTCGGACTTGATGGCTGCATCGACCGCAGCTTTGATTGAGTCGGCCTGAGTTTTGGGGTCGACCAGTTCAACGTTGTTGGCCCACCATCCGCGGAAATTGTTGGGAGCAGTGGTGATCTTGCAGCCTTCGGCATAAAGCACGGTGGCCTTGGCGCCTACCTTGGCCTTGATGCCGTCGAGGACGCTGACGCCCTGCCCGGGATCGCGGCTGTATCCGCCGAGGTGGACGTCGGCGGCGTTGGGTCCGATAACGGCGATGGTCTTCAGCTTGCCCAGATCCAGCGGCAGCAGATTTTTGTCGTTCTTCAGCAGCACCAGTACTTTACGGGCCGCTTCGACGGCCAGGGCGCGATGTTCGTCGCTGTTGGTGACCTTTTCGGCATAGGCGGGATCGACAAAGGGATCGTCGAAGAGGCCGAGGCGGAACTTGACAGTGAGTACATGCGCAACAGCCCGGTCCACATCGCTCAGCGGCACAATCCCCTGCTTTACCTGGTCGACCAGGGTGCGGTAGACCCCACCGTCGCTGAGATCATAGTCGATGCCGGCGGCGATGGCCTGGCGGGCGGCGTCGCCATTGTTATAGGCCACGTGGTGGGTGGCGACGAGCATTTGCAGGCCGTCGCCATCGGAGGTGATGTAGCCGTCGAAGCCCCACTCCTGGCGCAGAACGTGGTCGAGGAGCCAGTGATTGATGTGGGAGGGGATGCCGTCGATCTCGTTGTAGGAGGCCATGACGCTGCCGGCGTGGGCTTCTTGAACGGCAGCCTGGAAGGGCAGCAGGAAGTTTTCGCGGATGATGCGCTCGGAGTAGTTGCCAGGGGCGGTGTTGGTGCCGCCTTCGGGCTGGCCGTGGACGGCGAAGTGCTTGGCGGTAGCCAGTACGTGGTGACGGTCGATCTTGTAGGAATCGCCTTGCAGGCCTTCGATGGCGGCGACGCCCATGCGCGAGACGAGGTAGGGATCTTCGCCGTAGGTTTCTTCGGTGCGACCCCAGCGGGGGTCGCGGGCGAGGTCGAGGACCGGGGAAAAGACCTGGCCGCCGCCGCGTGAGCCGGCTTCGTCGCCAACTGCGGTGAAGACGCGTTTGACGAGCGCGGGATCCCAGGTTGCTGCGAGACCGAGGGCCTGGGGATAGCTGGTGCTGCCGTATTCCATGAACCCGTGCAGGGCCTCGCCCAAAAACATGGCGGGGATGCCGAGGCGGGTTTTCTCGCGCTGATAGCGCTGCACGCCGTTGCGGAGAATGGCGGCGCGGCGGGGGGTGAACTTCAGTTCTTCGCCCCACTCGGCGTTGAGGTCTTTGCGGGCGGTCTCGGCAGTGTAGGTGCCTGTGGGGTCGATGACGTCGACCTTCTGGTCCCAGCCTCCGGTGAGCTGCTCGACTTTTTCTTCCAGCGTCATGCGGGGCAGCAGGTCGGCCACCCGGTCGGCGATGGGAGCGCTTGCATCCTTGTATTTGGGTTGGGTGGCAGGCTTGGCCTGGGCGTCGGCTGAGAGGGCAAACAGCATGGAAGTTGCAACAAGGCTTGAGAGCAGAACAAAACGAGCAATGCGCATGGGGTGGTTTGGGGCCGGAGCCTCAATTCCTTTCATTGTTTTCCGCGGACCATTCTACTCAGAGTACGGATGGCGGGTGCCGTCGGTTCAGGGAAAGTGGGGTTGCACTACGGGGCCGCACGGATTCCCTGGTCTCAAAGCCGAGGGATCAGAGGCGCACAGGCAGTGAGTTAGCTTCCGCTTCGTGGAAAGGCAAGTGAGCAGGTTAGCTTTGCGGTTTCAGTCCAAAATACAACCGGGGAATGGAGACGGCGTCTGAGCAGGTAACGCACACGGTGCGGATCCCCCGAGCAGAGCGCTGGTCCCGATGCAACTTCCCCGCATGGAACGCCGCCCCGAACTCGATGGCCTGCGAGGGCTGTTTCTGGTTTGGATGACGCTGACGCACTTGCCCACCCGCTTCAGCGATTTCGTCAACCAGCCGATTGGCTTTGTGTCGGCGGCCGAGGGGTTTGTGTTCATCTCCGCTCTGCTGGTGGGCCGCATCTATGTTCGCGATTCGATTGAGGATGCCCCCGGGATGCGGGCCAGGATCTGGTGCCGGTCGCTGAAGATCTATGGCTATCACCTGGCCATGCTGGCGTTTTTGTTCACAGTGGCGGCGGGTTTTGCCCTGCATACTCACAAGGCGGCCATCTCAAACCTGCTGACTTTCTATCTAGCCCACCCATTAGTGGCCATTGTGGGCTCCGTGCTGCTGCTTTATTGTCCGCCGCTGCTGGATATTCTGCCCATGTACGTCACGTTTCTGTTCCTCACTCCCTTGCTGCTGTCGGCAGCGGTACGCTGGGGTTGGATGCGGATTCTACTTTTCAGTGGCCTGGTGTGGGTGCTGGCGCAGTATGGGCTCCGCGACCTGGTGCACAACTGGATTGTGGCATTGACCCACCTGCAGATACCCTTGCAGGAGACCGGGGCGTTCAACCTGTTTGCCTGGCAGGCGGTGTGGGTAGCCGGGCTGTGGGTGGGAGCGCAGTCGGCCACCGGGGCGCCCGCGTTTGAGAAGCTTCCGGGATGGGTAGCCGCCGCGTCGGCGGCTTGCTGCCTGTTCTTTGTCGGCATTCGCCACGGCTGGCTGGGACCGCACCTGACGCAACAGGCACTGGGACTGCAATTGGACAAATGGCAACTCGGCCCCATGCGGGTGGTCAATCTGGTTACATTCAGCGTGGTTTTCTACTGGATGCGCAGGCATTGGCTCCGTTTTGTGGCCAGGGAGCCGTTTTTGACTTTGGGCAAAGCTTCGCTGCGCGTGTTCTGCGCGCACGTATTCTTCGTGCTCGTTGGTTTGGGGTTGCTTTACCGGGATGTTGGGCAGGAGGTGGACGGCGAAATTGAGCAATTGCACTGGCCCGCCTCTATTGCCTTGCTGGTGGTGACCTTCGCCGGGCTGATGCTGGTGGCTATTGTGGAGGCCCGCAAGGTACGAGCCGAGCGGCACAAGCGAAAGACGGCTGCGGAACGGCTTCTACCCGTTCCCGGGCAGGAGAAGCCCATGACCTGCCTCTGAGCCGAGGACCGCTCCACAGGTCAAATTCACACAACGTTTGCAATATCTTTGCTTTCGCGGCGGTAGTCTGTTAACGATCCCGTGCGGCCCCAGCGTTACGCACTTCAACAGCCGCCGGGCGAGGGGCCGACCGTTTGAGCCAACTTGTATTTGTACTGGAAGACGATACCGATATTGCACGGCTGGTGCAGCACCATCTGGAAGCGGCGGGGTTCTCACCCCGGGTGTTTCATACACCCACGAATCTGATTCCCGATGCCGAGCGCCAGGCTCCAGCGCTATTTCTGCTGGACATCATGGTGCCGGGCGGCGACGGTCTCGATGTATGCCGCCGGTTGCGCAGCCATCCAGCTCTCTCCACCATTCCCATCATCTTTCTCACCGCGCGTGCAGGGGAAAACGATCGCGTGCTGGGGTTGGAGATGGGGGCCGACGACTACATTACCAAGCCGTTTGCCACGCGCGAACTGGTGGCGCGGGTCAAGGCCGTATTGCGCCGTTTTGAGCGGCCCACCACGCCTTCGGTCATCAGCTTCGAAGAGGTGGTGATCGACGCCAACTCGATGCAGTTGATGGTTCGCGGCGAGCTGACCACCACCACGGCGACAGAATTCCGGCTGCTGGACTACCTGGCGCGCCACCCTGGCCGGGTGTTCAGCCGCGATCATTTGCTGGACGCGGTGTGGGGCGACGCACGGTTCGTCACGCCCCGTTCGGTGGATGTCTACGTCCGGCGCATTCGTGAGAAGATCGAAGTCGATCCGGAAAACCCGCGCTATTTGAAGACAGTGCGCGGGGCCGGCTACCGGTTTGAACTGCCGAAAACTGAGTAGTTTGGCCGAACATGGCGGAAAGATCATCGGATCTCTGAAGCGAGATCGTTCGCCTGCGTGAGGCCGGCTTGTTTGGAGCCTCCGGCGAGAGATGTCTCCCTGGTCCCAAAGGCGTGGGACGACCTGGGGCACCCAACTAGATTCCGCAACCTGGATTGAACGGCCTTCCTGAAGGGAGCAAAACGGATTGACCCGCAAAGTATTCACCAAGCTGCTGGGGCTGTTCGTCCTGCTGCTGGTCTTTTATACCGTGGTGATGGAGTTGGTGTTCAACCGCATGGTGGAGCACTCCACCGGCGGGACTTTGCGTGTGCTTGGGCATCAGGTGTTCTGGTCCAGCGTAATCGCGCTGGGTATTGCGTTGCCGGTGGCTGCGTGGGTGGCGGCCCGGGTCTCCCGGCGGCTGCAGCGGGTAGTGGTATTTGCGCGGCGCATCGCCGACGGCGACCTGAGCGCCCGGCTCGAACAGGCCGGCGTCGATGAGCTGTCAGCCATGGAAGGGGCTCTGAACCAGACTGCCGAGCGCCTGGGACAGAGTTTTGCCGAGATCGAAAGCCGCCGCGAGGAACTGGCCACCATGTTGGACTCCATGCAGGAGGCGGTGGTGACCATTACCCCGGAAGGGCGGGTTCACTGGTCGAACGCAGTCATGCAGAAGATTGCCGGTACGCAGATTCGGGCGGGGCGGTCGTTGGTGCATTCGGTCCGCGATCCAGAATTGCTGGCCTGCGTGGATGACGCGCTGCATCACGGAAGACTGCGCATCGGACGGGCCAGTTCCCTGGCTCCTGGGCGGATCTTTGAAATCAACGCCGCCCCTTTGCCCAGCGGCGGTGCGGTGGTAGTGTTGCACGACGTGACGCGGGTGGAGGTTGCGGAAAGGTCGCGCCGGGAGTTCATTGCCAACGTGAGCCACGAGTTGCGCACTCCGTTGACCAGCATCCAGGGCTATGTTGAGACCCTTTTCGACGACCCGGATGCAAGCCGCGAGACGGCCCACGAGTTCCTGGGCATCATTCTCAAGAACGCCACCCGAATGAACCGGCTGACGGAGGACCTGTTAGCCCTTGCAACCGTGGAAAGCCCCGACTACAAGCTGTCTTTGCAGCTCACGCGCGCCAATACCCTGGTGGCCGATGCCATCGATGCGCTGGGTGGGATGGTGGTGGATTCGGCCATCGAAATCGAGTCAGCCGGAGCGCCCGACGCACCGGTAATGGCCGACCCCGATGCCATGAACCAGGTTTTCGGCAACCTGATTGAGAATGCGCTCAAATATGCCAAGGGGACCCAGCGCATCTGCGTAGGCGCCCGGCTAGGTGAGGAGGAAGTGGAATTTACCGTGCAGGACTTCGGTCCCGGCATCGCTTCCGATCACCTCAAACGGATCTTTGAGCGGTTCTATCGCATTGACAAGGCTCGTTCCCGCGAGGCTGGGGGCACCGGACTTGGTCTGGCTATCGTCAAACACATCGTGCAGGCGCATGGCGGGCGGGTTTGGGTTGAGAGCGAGATGGGTGCGGGGGCCACATTCCATTTCACGCTGCCTCTGGTCCCCGCGGGTGCTTGCACCGGTTGCCACGGGGCCGGCGCAGCAGCCTGAGGCGCATCCCCGG
Source organism: uncultured Occallatibacter sp. (assembly GCA_964560845.1). Taxonomy (GTDB): domain Bacteria; phylum Acidobacteriota; class Terriglobia; order Terriglobales; family Acidobacteriaceae; genus Telmatobacter. The sequence goes on from CAZLMY010000046.1 coordinate 22,172, forward strand.
CGTAGAACCAAGATTCGCAAGGCAAATCCGCGCGTTATTCAAATCCCCGTAACATTGCGCGTAGACAATCGGTGAGGCAGTAAAACTGCAAGGGAGTTTCGTGTGAAAAAGACTTTGTTAGCCGCTTTGATCTTGATGGTAGCCTTGGGCACGGCGCAGGCTCAGAAGATGACCGCCGCAGGCGCCACCTTCCCGTACCCGATCTATTCCAAGTGGTTCAGCGAATATGCTGCTGCCCACCCCGGCGTTGAGATCAACTACCAACCCATCGGCTCCGGCGGCGGAATTCGCCAGGTTACTTCCGGCTTGGTTGACTTTGGCGCCACCGACGGACCCGCCACCGATGAGCAGCTGGCCTCCTCCAAGATCAAGCTGATCCACATCCCCACCGTCATGGGCGCCGTGGTTCCGATCTTCAACGTGACCGGCGTCAACGACATCAAGTTCAGCCCCGATGTTCTGGCCGACATGTTCCTGGGCAAGATCCAGAACTGGAGCGATCCGCGCATCGCCAAGGACAATCCTGGCGCGAAGCTGCCGAATGAGAAGATCATTGTGGTTCACCGCTCGGATGGCAGCGGTACCAGCTACATCTTTACCGACTACCTGAGCAAGGTCAGCCCGGAGTGGGCCAACGGACCGAGCAAGGGCACTTCGCCCAGCTGGCCCACAGGCGTGGGCGGCAAGGGCAATGAGGGTGTGGCCGGCATGGTTCGCCAGCTCCCCGGCGCGCTTGGCTACGTGGAACTGATCTATGCACTGCAGAACAAAATCACCTACGGCGAAGTGAAGAATCCGGCCGGCAACTTTGTGCGGGCTTCAATTGAAGGCGTGACCGAAGCTGCAGCCAGCATGAAGCAGATGCCCGCGGACTATCGCGTCTCGATTACCAACGCGCCCGGCAAGAACTCGTACCCGATTTCCAGCTTTACCTGGCTGCTGGTGCCGATGAAGTCGCCTGACCCGGCCAAGGGCAAGGTCATCAAGGACCTCCTGAGCTGGATCATCAACTCGGGCGAATCCGAGGCCTCCAGCCTGGCCTACGCGCCGCTGCCCAAATCAGTGGCAGAAAAGGTCCTCAAGACCGTTTACACGTTGCAGTAGTCCGCTCGGGCCGGTGGCCCATTCAAGCCGACAAGAAAAGCCCCAGGTCTCTGCCGAGATCTGGGGCTTTTCGCGCCTTTCAGAAGTGTGTTTGTCAAAGCCCCAAAGCGTCTCCAAGGGGGATAAATCCCCGTTCGGTTTCGTGGATGCCGTCGGTGAGGGATCAGGCGCTGACCGACAAACACTGTTCCTTGTCTCTTGGTCTGTTCTTAACCTTCCAGATGTTCGGCAATCAGCCGGTCCACGAGGGGCATCAGGTGCTCGCCGGTGCGCGGCAGCACGAAGGCCGACGCGAGGCCGTCCCAGTCGAGCTTGAAGCTGGTGGAAAGCGCCGAGATCCAGACCTGCCGCATGGGGGCGTTGGGGGTGATGACGAACTTCCCCGCGGGATCTTCGAACACCACATTGACCAGGCCGTTCTGTTCTTCGACCTCGAAACCCGCGTCTGCCTCCTCCTCCAGGTGTATGAGGTGTTGGGTCAGGGAGTTCAGGGCAGATTCGGCTAATTTGCGAAATTCCAGTTCGTCCAACATGGTCTTAGTCTAGCAACTTGACCCAGTTCTGGCCGTAAATCTGCAGTTTGTGCTCTTTTTCGCGTTTTCTCCGATATTCTTCCCTGTTTCATCGGAGTCTCGCATTCCATTCACCAGACAAGCGTCATACTATGAGCGATCTCAACCTTCGGTCGGGGAGGCAAAGGGATGCGTCTGCACCTATTGGCTGTCTGTTGTCTCGCAGTGGGCAGCGCGAGTTTGATTGCGCAAAAACAGAGTTATCCTTCGCAGACCATGGCGCCAGCCCAACTGGTTCGCGAAGTCGTGTACAACGAACTCCATGACCACCAGGGGCACGGCTTCTGGCGCTACTGGATTCAGCGGCGCACCTCTAGTGAGACGCGCCTGGAAGAGCAGATTGAGACCGCCGATGGTCCAGTTACCAGACTGACCCAGCGCAACGGTCTTCCTCTCAGTGCTGAAGAACAGCAGGGCGAGGAGGCTCGGGTGGAACATCTTCTCCGCTCGCCTGGTGAACAGGCCCAGCACCGTCAAGGCTATGCTGAAGACGAGGCCAGGATTGGCAAGATCCTGGTGTTGCTGCCGGACGCCTTCCTTTACGAGGACGATGGGGAGGAGAATGGCTGCCGGCGGTTGCGCTTCCGGCCCAATCCTAACTATCCCGCCCGCTCCATCGAAGCCCGCATCTTCCACGCCATGGCCGGGAAGCTTTGGGTCGATAGCCGACTCAAGCGGCTGGCCCGGCTCGATGGACAGGTGCAAGAGAACGTTGACTTCGGGTTTGGCCTGCTGGGCCGTCTGTACAAAGGCGGGTGGTTCCAGTTGCAAAGGACCGCAGTGGGGCCAAACGACTGGAAGACGCAGCATCTTGAGATCCACATGATTGGGCGGGCGCTGCTGCTGAAGACCTTCTCCAAGGAGACCAGCGAGACCCGGGGCGGCTTCGTCCCTGTGCCGGCGGCGATGAACCTGGTGCAAGGTGTTGCGCTTCTTCAAAAAACTGTAGCCGGAAATCGGATTCAGACCCATTCGGGAATCTGGATGGTAAACAGGGATTCCGGCATGGTCCGCTGAATAGCATTCAGTTTGGAAAAATGGGACGGCAAGACCGGTCCCAATCGAGAGACCGAGTTCAAAAGCAGCGCGTTTCCCTGTAATGTAATCTATCTCATTCTAAATTAGTTGCACCACCCAGCCGGAACAGTAAGCCTGTTCCGGCGTCCGGGCGTCCTTCCGACTCCCTTGGTTTTCCAGTCCCGGGCGATGACTGAAAACAGGACAGCCGCGACGCCAATAATTAGTTAAAGTTAATCTTCCCGACGCCGATATCTCGCTCAAGGGCAAACCTCAAGGGAGGTGCCATGAGTATGCAAATCGTAAAAACCCCGCCGCTGGCTTTATCCCAGAGTGCGGTTTCAAAGTCGAGTCCAGCCCTGCAGTCGTCTTCTGAGGTCCTTTATTCGGAAAGGGTCAGCGGAAAGACGTATTCCGTCGATGTTATGCCCGTGGCAAGCGGGTACGAGGCGAAGGTGCCCAACGTTCCGGGCGTTTCCGTCACAGGCGCCACAGTCGACCGTGTCGAAGAACGCCTGAACTCAATCATCAATTTTCTTGTTTGAAGAGGCCCGGGCGGAGGGCTGTGCCCCAGCCTTCGCACTTCCCGGGCCTTTCCAAATTTCAACAGCGGATGTCGCTTTTCCGGACATAAATCAAAGTCCCTAAAGTCCTTCTGCGCCGGGTCGATATCTTCGGCAGGGGATTTTGTAGAGAGGAGTCGAGATGGAGATCAGCCCAATCAGCGGAATTCGCGTTCTTCCCGTCTGGAAGACTCCGACAACAGACCCGGAACTGGCTGGAGTTTTCGACATTGAGAACTTCGCCCGGATCGGGGATGAGACCTACTCTCCCAGCGAAAATCGCTCGGCCAACAACTTTAGCGACGATGACGACAACTTCGACGAGAAGCCGGCCGGCCAGCAGATGGAGTCGGCGATGGCGGTTTACGAGAGCCGCTTCGGCCGCAGAATCAGCATCTTCGCATAAGCACCAACGCCCGGCGAGCCTCGCACCACCCCAGCCCGTACACCGATGCACATGCGGGTCCGACCCGGTCTCTGCACAGGTCCTGCTGATCCCGCCTTTGAGAGTTTCAAAGTGGCGCTGCTTCCGAATTGGACCATCCAGGCGCAACCGTGACTTCCTGTCTTTCTTAGAACCTGTGAAAGAACTGTTCCGCAGCGGGCGATAAGCTGAAAGAGTCTGTCCCTCAGGGGCTAAAGCCCCTCATGTTTTCAGCCACTTGCGGCACAACTGAAGTCATGCCCTTTCACACCAAGAGAAGTATTGATACAGCTTTTTCGGCGTTCTCAGGGCAGGTTCCAGGAAGCCTCCAATTTTGTAAGTCCTTTGCTTTCAATGTCCAAGAAGAGCGCTTCCAGGCCTAACCTGTTTGTTTACTGTCGGTTACGCTGAAGACCGGGTGGGGGTGGGTAGAGCGACCTTTCGGGTCGTTTTCGGCCCCAGAATCCCTCGAATGAGGCCGTTCCATTGATTTCTCTATCATGCGCCAATCGGGTCTAAATATCTGCAATTCCGACAAGAACAGTTCCTGACACCGCGCTGCTTATCGGACAGGTAACGGATAGGTGGTGATGAAAAGCCCCCTGTCGAGTTCCGACGATGATTGCTTCTCGGGTCTGGCGACGTGCAACGTATTCAGCAGTATCTGTTTATGTTTTCCCTCATCGAACGAAATGCCGAGAATCAGCGCGTCCGGATCTCCACTCGCCTGCCAAATATCTCCTTCGATCGACTCCGTTGAGCGCGTGCGGTACTGACCCTGGAAAGTGTGGCCGCCAACAAAGTGAAACCTCGCTTTCCCATCCTCTGTATCGCGGCCACCCTGGCAAATCGGAAGCAGGCCACGGTACAACACTTTGTGATCGAGGCGAACTGTTACGCCGAGCTTGTGGCCCCCGCTGCATTGCGAAGACGAGATCCATACAACCTCGCTCGTATTTGTGCCTGGGGATGGCTCCTGAGCGACTGCGAACCACTTGCACAGAGCAATGCAAAGAACCAGTGGAATCCAGACGCGTTGCTTCATGAACTTCAGGATAATGCCTGTATCACCGGCAATTCGGAAATTTGGAGAAGCAACCGCAGATCCTTCGCGTGCGGCTCAGGATGACAAACGCGTGATGTGTTGTAAACGGCTAACCGGCTAAAGGGCAGCTACGGGTCGAAAAATATCCCACAGATGCGGCGTGAAGAATGCGGTTGTTCCCCTCTGCGCCCGCCGTCTCCCGAGACAAAAATGTGAATTCTCCGCAACACCCCTTGCGCAAAAACCGGTGTTCCGCTATTTTACTAACTAGTTAGTTAAAAACATGACCAGCACACCACCAACCCGCCCTCAAGGGGAGCGCGCCGACCAGTCTCGCGCCCGGATTCTTGAAGCTGCCATTCAGCAGTTCAGCGAAAACGGACTCGCGGGGGCTCGCACGGATTTGATTGCCGAGGCCGCCGGGGTAAACAAGGCCCTTCTTTACTATTACTTCCGCAGCAAAGAGGACCTCTATGCTGCGGCCTTGGAATCGGTTTTCGAAAACGTACGCGCCACTAGCGTCGCCATGCTTGAATCGGATGTCTCGGTGGGCGAACGATTCGTGCAGATCATTCTGACCAACTTCGATCGTTCCTTTTCCCACCCCGAGTTGCAAACGCTGATGCAACACGAAATGGTGCGACTGCATCACGGCGAGGAAACCAAGCTTGGCCAGATGGCAAGACAGTTCGTGCGACCGTTGTGGGTCAAGCTTGAAGAGGTGTTGGAAGAGGGAATTGCGTCGGGAGAGTTGATCCGGGTCGACCCCACACAGATGCGCTATGCCTCGCTTGGCGCCAACGTCTTCTATTTTCTCTCGGCGCCGCTGACAAAGCTGGCGTTTGGCACCGATCCGCTGGATCGCAGCGCGCTGGAACACCGGCGCAAGGCAGCTGTCGAGTACCTGGGCCAGACCATCTTCGTGGACCGGGAACACGGCGCGCGGGTTGCAGCGCGCGTTTTGGCGGCCACGCCGATGCCCCAGAACATCCAGCCGCGCAGGATTCCAATCAAGAACGCAGAAATTGCAAAAAGCAATATCGAAGCTGCTGAGACGTCTACAGCTGAAGTGAGGAACAAGTGAACGCACGCAATCGAGTTTTTCTTATCCTGGGTTTGCTGACCATCGGGTCTCTGATCTGGTATTTCGTAACAGTCCGGCCCACCACGGAGCTGCAGTTGATCGGCACGGTGGACGCCAATGAAGTTGTGGTCAGCGCCAAGATTCCCGGTCGCATCCAGACGCTTACCGTGGATGAGGGCCAGGACGTGAAGGCGGGGGACTTGATCGCGGTGATCGAGAGCGACGACCTGCAGGCTGCGCATAAGGCTGCCGAGGCCACGGCCGCCAGCCAGAACTGGAAGCTGACCGAGACGGTTGAAACGGAGCGCCAGACGCGCGGCGAGACCGGCAGCGCCGCGGCCAACGCCGAGGCCCAGGTGGGATCGGCCAAGGCCGCCCTGGAGCAGGCCAGGGCCAACTACGCCCATCAAAAGGCCGACACGTCGCGTACCGTCGCGCTGGCGCAGCAGGGCATTATGAGCGCCCAGGCCAGCGAAGAGGCCGAGACCAGTCTGCACGCCGCACAAGCCGCGGTGGACACGGCCGCAGCCAATGTTTCAGCCGCTGTGGCGGCGTTGAAGCAGGCGCAGTCGCACGAGCTGCTGACCCAGGTTGCGGCGCGGACAGTGGACTCCACGCGCAGCGAGGTGGAAAATGCGCGCGCGCTGGCAGAGCAGGCCAATGTCGAGATCGGGTATACAAAGGTGTTTGCCCCGGTGACCGGCAAGGTGAACGTGCGGGCCGCACGGCAGGGCGAGGTTGTGGCCGCGGGCGCCGCGATTGTGACCATCATGGATTTGACCCAGACGTGGATCTACGCACCATTGCCGGAGACGCAGGCTGACGCGGTGCAGTTGGGCGACTCGCTGAGGGTGGTGATGCCCAGCGGGGCCACCATGCAGGGCAAGGTGATCTCGAAGGCCGCGGAAGCCGACTTTGCCACGCAGCGCGACGTGAGCAGCCGGAAACGGGACATCAAGACGATTCAGTTGAAGCTGATCATCGACAATCCCGGCGAGCGGTTTGTGCCGGGGATGACCGCGGAAGTCTATGTGCCGAAGAGCAAGCTGGTGAAGCAATGAGCGGGGCTAACCCAAAGCTGGGCCCACGGCCCGCGATCAGCGTCGAGAACATCGTGAAGCGTTACGGCACGTTTGAAGCGGTGAAAGGAGTCAGCTTCGAAGTGGCCGACGGCGAGATCTTCGGCTTGCTGGGACCTAACGGGGCGGGCAAGAGCACGCTGATTCGCATGATGACCACGCTGGTGCCGATTACCGGGGGCCGTGCGACGGTAGCCGGGCACGACGTGGCCAAAGACCCCGATGCGGTGCGGCGGATGATCGGCGTGATTCCGCAGGCGCTGACCAGCGATCCGGACCTGACGGTGGAAGAGAACCTGAGCATCTATGCCAAGCTCTACAGCGTGCCGAAGGTCGAGCGCGAGAAGAACATCGACGAAGTTCTGGAGGCGGTGGACCTGGTGAAGTGGCGCGGGGCGCAGGTGAAGACGCTCTCCGGCGGCATGCGCAGGCGGGTGGAGATCGCGCGGGGCCTGGTGCACAATCCCCAGATCTTTTTTCTAGATGAGCCGACGACCGGCCTCGATCCGGTATCGCGCATTGCGGTGTGGGAGATGCTGAACAACCTGCGGGTGACGCGCAATCTGACGATGCTTTTGACCACGCACTACATGGAAGAGGCGGACAAGCTCTGCGATCGCATTGCGATTGTGGATCACGGAACGTTGGTGGCCTTGGGGTCGCCGGCCGAGCTGAAGCGGAGCGTTCCCGGAGCGAACGTGGTCGAGGTGCATTTCGATCGCGAAACCGCGGAATGGCGCGAGCGCCTTGAAAAGCTCGACGGCGTCACCAGCGTGCAGGCCGAGAGCGCCGGCTTCTATCGCGTGCTGACCTCTTCGGGATCGAAGACCACCATGCAACTGGTTGAATTGGCAGCATCGTTGGGTGAGACGGTCAATTCGCTCAGCGTGCAGAACACCACCCTCGACGACGTATTCGTCCACTACACGGGCCGCCAGCTGCGCGACGAGCAGGTAAAGCCGCCGGCCTTTACGATGCCGCCGAGACCGGGGATGAAGCCATGAACCGATTGCTAGCTATTGTCGAGCGCGAGATGCGCAAGTTCTTCCGTTCTCCCATGCTCATGATCATGTCGTTGATGATGCCGATCATGCAGTTGCTCATTATGGGCAACGCCTTCGGCGGCAAGATCGTGGGGGCGCGGGTTGCCGTGGTGGACTACGACAAGGGTCCCCAGGCGGTAAAGATCCGCGAGGGGTTCGATGCCATCGCGGTGAACATCAAAACCTTCACCACCGTGAACTATACGGACGAAAACCTGGCCAGGGAAGACGTGCGCACCGGCAAGATCGACGGCGCGGTGATTATTCCCAAGCAGTATTCGCGCCGGGTTTACGCGCAGGATGCGCCGGTGGTGGGCTTTGTGGTGGATAACTCCGACCTGTTCACCTCAAGCACGCTGGAGGGCGAGATGCAGGCGCTGGTGACGGCGCTGACCACGCCCGTGATTCAGCCGCGCCTGGCTAACTCGATTGCTCTCGAGATCGTGGAGCTCTATCCCTACGTCAACTACATGAAGTTTCTGCTGCCCGCTTGCGTGGCCCTGGCCATGTATATCTCGGTGATGATCGGCGGGGGCATGTTGTATATCGACGACAAGGCGCGCGGCGTGCACGAGGGATACCTGGTCACGCCGATTACGAAGCTGGAGCTGGTGTTTGGCCTCAACACCGCTGCAGCCATCAAGGCGGTGCTTTCAGGAATTTGCCTGACGATTATCGGGTCGTTGATGGCCGGCCTGGGGGTGATCTTCAATCCGATGGCCGATCTGGAACTGCTGTGCCTGATCCTGGGTACCGCCATCGCCTTCAACGGCATGATGTTCCTGATGATGGTGCGGGTAGAAGATCCGCTGACGCCGCGCGCCATGTTCGGGGTGCTCAATCTGCTGCTGTTCTACCCCTCGGGCGCCATGTATCCCATCAACGCATTTCCGCCGTGGCTGCGGGCTCTATCAGTCGTGGATCCGTTCACCTACTGTGTGCACGGTTTCAAGGCTGTTCTCTTGAAAGACGGCGGGTTCCAGGCCATCCAGGGCGACTTGCTTTTCTTGTTCGTGTTCGGCTTCGGCACCCTGCTGGTGGCCACGCCGTTGTTCAAGCGGACTCTCTAAGACCGGACTTCGATGGAACGGAGGAATCTTTCTGTGCATAAACTGAAGACACTGAGCCGTGACGCCGCACCGCGACCCAAATGCTGCTTGACCGCGCTGTTTGAAGGCTGGAGGCGACAACCCGGGCCAAAGCCATTGCGGCCCAGAGATGGTCGGCTGCCCCGCGTGCTGCCAGCAGACATGCCGGCCAAGTGCGGGCAGAGATCGAACCCCGGCCTTCATGCGCGGCCGGTCTCCGGTTCACCCGATACACCCGTGCAACGCGCGGCGGAACGGGAGCTGGCCGCCTTTCACGAGGCGGTGCTGCGGAGCTACGGCCCGCAGGAAGCAACGCAGGCCGCCCAGGACTGGATCGAAGCGCTGGAGCGGCTCGACAGGCCGGTTGGCGGCGCCTTGCCCGACTGGCGGCGCGTCACCGTGGCGGCAGCTCGTAGCCTGGCCGCGCGAGTCGCCGCGGAACCGGCAAGCTGCTGATCGATGTTTTCCCTCATCCTTGGCGGGGAAGGGACAAGTTTCCGGCGGCAAGGCAAGAAAAGTCGGAATGCAAAGAGGCGGTCCATTCCTTGTGGGAGGATGGACCGCCTCGCTGCGTTTGGGTTGGTTTTAGTTTCTGGAGGGAAAGATGCCCAGGACGCATACCGAGTACTGCAGATTCTTGGGTGCGAAGGGGCGCAGATCGGGCACGCCGAAGGTGGTGATTCCGTCGCCGCCAAAGGTTGTTCCCATCACAGAAAACAAGGCTGTGTTGGTGGAGATTTGCAACAGACGGCCGTCTGCCGGGATGGCCGCACCCCCGCCGCCGTAAGAATTGACGCTGAGGATGATGTCGCCCAGCATGCAGGTGGCGCTGTAGTGGAAGTCTTCGCTGGCATATCCGCTGGTGCCCAACTGGTTGGAGATGGCCTGCAAATTTGTGGGGACAGGTGCGGCAGGACCCTGCGGTCCAGCCGGCCCTTCGGGTCCGGTCGGACCGGTTGGTCCCTGCGCCCCTGTCGCGCCCTTGGCGCCCGCCGCTCCCGCGGGTCCTGAGGGTCCGGCGGGTCCTTGGGCGCCCTGCGCTCCTGTATTTCCCTTGGCGCCCGCCGGGCCTTGTGCACCGGCGGGTCCTTGCGCCCCTGCGGGCCCGGCAGGCCCCGTAGGCCCTTGCTCGTTCCAGACAACATAATGCTCATCCGCCTGGCAGGCGCTGGCTGAGGCCACCAGGCGCGGGACACCGGTGGAGTTGCGAACGCAGGCCTTGACAAGGGTGGCTGCGTGGGCCTGGCTGATGGCCAGGGTTGCCAGCAGGGCCAACGCGATGGAGCCGAGAACGATTCTTGCCGTTTGTGCCGATTGAATTCTGATTGCCGTCATTCTGAAAAAACCCTTCGACCGAGCCCTGAGGGATTCCGCTTCCGGCTTGCCGTACTAGGGGAAAGGCTCGTTTCAGACGGCGCCTGCAAGCGCTGTCTGGTGAACAGTGGCAGCAGAAGGGTTTTTGTGACGTACCTCACATCGTTTATAGGGAGGAATAGTGGCAATCATTGGCGACGTGCCATTTTCTGCCGCATCGGCTCGTTGTCGGCGTAGACGCGCCATTCAGCCACCTTGCCGTCTTCGATCAGGGCGCGGAAGGCTGCCGGGGTCTGCCAGCGGTTTTCCGGACTCAGCTTTCCGTCGGGAGCATAGGTCCCCTGGGCGACCCCCAGCAGGATGACAACCGGGCCTTCGCAACAGGTTTCCTCAACGGCAATCGAGTAGTCCGGCACCATGCGGAAGTAGGCTCTCCAGCCGGCCCGCATGGCTTCGCGGCCTCCGACGACCGTACCCATCGAGTCGATGAACCGGTGTTCTTCGGTCATCCACTCCGCCACAGCCTGCGCATCTTGCCGGTTGATGGCCCGCACAAAGGCATGGGCCACAGACTCCGCGGAATTTGCCATGGCGGTATTGTAATCACTTGCGGGCCGGGCCGAAACTTCCAAACTGGCGACCGCACCGCCTACAATGGACGGAGCACTTCACCTTATTGGGAGAGACCCAGCCATGCCGCTTTCCGGAGAAGCCATCCGCCTCATGAATTACATCGATGACGTTGCCGTTACCCTGCGCCGGGTGCTGGCCACCATTCCCACACTCACGGTCGACGAACGCGCGCGCGTGGCGGAGCACCTGCTGAACGCCAAGCCCAACGCCGAAGATGTCGCTCAGGCTCTGGCCGTCAAGTAAGCTTTGCCCCTGACCGTCGCCATCATCGGTGCAGGCCCGCTGGGCCGCAGGCTGGCCCTGGCGGCGGCCCGCGCCGGTTTTCGGGTGCTGCTGGAAGACGTGATGCCCACGAATCTGCACCACGCCCGCGAGGCCCTGCGCCAGCAACTCGGGCCGGAGGCCTTTCGCGAGACCCCGGATGCGGCGCCCAACGTGGCGTTTGTCACCTCCATCGAGGATGCGGTGCGCGACGCAGACTTGGCCATCGACTGCGTCCCCGACGAACTGGAGTCGAAGCTGGAGATTCTGTGGCTGCTGGACCGCATGGCCCCGCCGCGGACCATCTTCAATACGCCGACCACGCGCCTCTCGATCGCCGACCTGGCCAACTGCACCTACCGGCCGGAAAAATGCGTGGCCATTGCCGCGGAAGCCTCCAGCCTGGCCACCGATGCGAGTCGCGACATTCTGCTGCGCACCACCTCCCGCACCTCCCCGGAGACCGTGGCCGCGCTCGAAGCTTTCTGGCGCGCGCTGGGCTTCACGCCCACCTTCGAGGGGGACTCCGCAGAGCAATCGGCTAGCTGACCTGAAAGCCCTCTCAAACCGGAGTAAAACGATGGCACGCGAGGTGCCCATGGCGGCTGCATCCAATCTCATCACCATTGACCTTGGCCCACTGCGTCAGCGCATCGAGGAGCGCGTGCAATCGGGCCTGTACGAAAACGCCGGCGAGGTGATCCGCGCCGGCCTGGAAGCCCTGGACCGCGAAGAAATTGAAGAACTCGGGCCCGATGCTCCCCCTCCCCTTCATGAATCCGATGCGGCGGCTTTCCGGGGCGTCGCCGGTCTCCTGCCGCAATTCTTCCGCAATTTCGTTGGATTCGGAGGGGTTGCGGGGTGCAGGAACGGTCGAGCGCAGAATGGCAGGAGGGAAGTTGCCGTCTTCGATGATGACCTCGGCGCCTTCCCGCACTTTGGCGAGCAGACCGGGCAGGTCGCGTGCTCGTCGGCTCCGGAGATGTGGGTCGTCGCCATGGCAACGACCGTAGCCCGATTTGGGTGCCACTCACGGAGAATACCCACCATTTGAAAATGCGGGACTCAACGAACGCAAGATCTCCCGAGGCTCGGATGCAGGACCTGAGGCGTCAGATCAAAAAAAGGCGAAGAGAGGCCACTCGGCAATTCGCCCCACTACATCAAGGCAAGAACAAAGATCTCCATGCCCAAGTCGAACAAATCCCTCCAGGTGGGTTTTGCTGCGATCATCCTGTAGCGCACTGGTATGACCATCCCAACCGGGACAGGTGTAGATGCATCCTTCATGATCGGCTTGAAGCGCAGGTGCTCGACCATCGCCACGGTGTCCATGTCCAGGCTGGAATCCAGACCCTTCACAATGTGAACGTTCTGCGGTACGCCGTTGGTGTCGATGACCAGCGAGACGAGAATGCGCCCTGGGATGCGGCTCTGTGGCATATAGCGTGCAATCACTTCGTCGCCGTTGAGTGCCTCCAGCGTAGGGTGCGGATTTCTAGTATTTGCTTTGGCGGCAATTACTTTTTCCGGAGCTTCTGGGATGAAGGTGGCGAAAGTCACCGGCTCCTTTTCGACGTACTCGAACATGGCCACGGCCGTTCCTTCAACCGCAACCGGAGTGCTGCCGTCGCGAAGCGCCGCCTTGAATCGCCAGTTCTTCACCGCTTCCATCGCGTTGCTGTCGAGTTCCGGGTCAAGCCCGCGGACTACATGGATATTCTGTGGAACGCCGTTCGCATCGATCATGACGCCCAGAAAACATGGGCCGCGCTTCAGTAGCTTCCCCGAAACTGGAACCTTCGGATCGGTGAGAACCATTGCCATCGGCGCACTGACGTGCTCTCCCACCTCTTCGGCGGCGGCCGCCTGCGCCAGTGCCGCTGAAACCGTTTCCTGTGCCACCGGAGGCGCAACCACCACCAACGCGATCAGTGGATGTGCACGCAGCGTGAACCGGTAGAAATTGTCATCGGCTGGATGCTTCTCGCGTTGTGCGCAAGTATGCAGGCCAACTGTCAACTCGACAGCCACCGCGGTGGCAGAGCCATCGATGACGCCCGGTTTGAACCGCTGCCCTTCTACGAGTTCCGTTGCAAAGCCAACCAGACGCCTGTCGCTAGCTTCCAGCGTCGTTAACGCCCGCGGAAGGCCAGTCGCATCGATTGTCGCTGCGAGTTTGACAACCCCATCGAACTCGTCGCAGTGCTTCGGTGTCGAGACTGTTAAAGTGGGCGACAAAAGAACGGGTGGTGTAAGCCTCGCCCCGGTCGGGTGAATCGGCACTACATTCTGCTGGCTTGCCCCAGGCAGACACGCGAGCATGAGCAGCGAGGCAATCACGAATCCATGACGCATGAAAGGTCTCCGATGGGATCGGAACCAATGTAGCACATCGAGATTTCTCGGCCCGTCCATTGTGCTCGGATGCCAAGTGGCGTCAACAAGAAAACGGCGTCCCGCCGCAACACGCGCGTCTCCCATCCCTGCTCATGCTTCTGTCTCAAGGATGGGAACTTGCAGGTCGAAGTGGAAAAATGCGAGACCAATCGCAGATCCTTCGGCTTCGCTCATGATGGCAAGAGCACTTCAATTGGAGAAGGATCGTACCTCCAGCTAGAAGCTAAAAGCTGGTAGCTGGAGGCTGTCTTACTTATCGGTTCTTGGCGACTTCCTCCACCGTGACTGGATCGAGGAAGGGCATCTGCGCGCGCAGGACCTTGCCGACGATCTCCACCGGGTGCTGGGCTTCGGCATCGCGGAAGGCCTGGAATTCCTTGCGGCCGGAGTTCTGGTCGGCG
>CAZLMY010000047.1:0-35833 GCA_964560845.1 uncultured Occallatibacter sp.
AGCATTCGACTCTTAATCGACAGGTTGAAGGTTCAATTCCTTCCGCGTCCACCAAATAGATCCCTATCTGTTCTCATTAATAATTGTTGCCTTAACTTATGATCCAACCCGGCCACCGCAGGTGCCAGCAGAAGTTCTCCTCCCCGTTCCTTTTGGGACGTAGTGCTCTTTTTCCCACCGCAAAACGTGGTCCAACGTCCTCCCCGTAGATCCTCGCAGCCCGGATTTCAGGCCGCCTGGCAGCGAGCGCCCTTCTTAATCCCACCCTGTCAGTCATCAGACAATTAGAATTGCAGATAACGAATCGACCGGCTTCAAACTCGCAGGTCAATTCCCTTGAGGAAATTGCGAATCATGTTCAATTCAGTTCTCCGGCGGTTGCCTACCCTTGTCTTTGGTTTCATCGTCGTCCCACCTGCCCTGTCTGTTGCGGCTCAATGCCAACAAGCTCCTCCTAGAACCATTGTCGTGAATCTGAAGGACTCGACGGGGCCGGTTGACCGCTTCTTTGACCTGTCGGTTGGGTCTGATTATCCGGGCACGCTGATTCGTGACGACAGCCAGGCTCAGCTCAAGGTCGCCGTCGAGGAACTCGGCTTTCGCTATATCCGCTTTCACGGGATTTTTCACGACGTGTTAGGCACAGTGCGAATCGAAGATGGCAAGACCGCCTACAACTGGACCAAGCTCGACCAGCTTTACGACGACCTGCTGGCAAGGCATGTTCGGCCGTTCGTCGAACTCGGATTCACGCCGAAGGCTCTTGCCACGTCGCAGAACAGCATCTTCTATTGGAATGGCAATACCTCGCACCCGAAACCGCAAGCCTGGCACGATCTGGTGGATGCTTTCATTCGGCACATAGAAGCACGTTACGGAAAAGACGAAGTCCGTACCTGGTTTTTCGAAGTCTGGAATGAGCCCAATCTCTCCGGCTTCTGGGAAGGTGCCGACCAGAAAGCGTACTTCGAGCTCTACGACCTCACTGCGAATACAATCAAGTCCATCGATCCTGCGCTGCGCGTTGGGGGGCCGAGCACTGCCGGAGCGGCATGGGTTCCAGAGTTTCTGACCCATGTGAAGCAGAGCGGCGCTGTCGTCGACTTTGTGACAACGCACACGTACGGCGTCGATGGCGGTTTTCTCGATGAAAACGGAGTGAACGACACCAAACTGTCCTCGTCGCCAGACGCGATCATCGGGGACGTGCGGCGAGTTCGCGAGCAGATTTCGGCGTCGCCATATCCAGGTATTCCGCTCTATTTTACCGAGTGGAGCACAAGTTACACGCCGCGCGACTCAGTGCATGATTCCTACATTAGTGCGCCCTACATCCTTACCAAGCTCAAAGCCAGCCAGGGATTGCTGCAGGGCATGAGCTACTGGACCTACACCGATCTATTCGAAGAACCAGGCCCCCCTACGGCGCCATTTCAAGGTGGATTCGGGCTGCTGAATCCACAGGGCATTCGCAAGCCGGCCTACTTCGCCTACAAGTACCTTCACGCACTGCAGGGCGACAGCCTGAAGACGAGCGATCCGCAGACAATGCTGGCCACCCAGAACGGAAATATCACTGCTGTGATATGGGATTTCGAGCAGCCGGATCAAAAGGTGAGCAATCGACCTTTCTATACAAAGCTGATTCCGGCGCATGTGGCGTCGCCTGTCGAGTTACAAGTAACACATCTTGTCCCGAATGCGGCTTATCGCTTGGAAATTCATCGCGTCGGGTTTCACGCCAACGACGCCTATTCCGCATATATCGAAATGGGTTCACCCAAAGAGCTGACTGCGTTGCAGATTGAGCACTTGAACGAACTTACGCGCGATCTGCCGGAGACTGACAAGGTCTTACAAAGCGGTCCCATGGGGATCGTCAAGTTCAATGTGGAGATGAACAGCAACGATGTTGTGCTCCTTAAACTGGAACGCAGCCATTGGGCTATTTGAGAGCTCAAATCCGGACTGTTCCGTGGAAAACAGTCCAATTGGAGACCGGCTGACGGCGACGATCTCTCAAGTGAGAAGCGTGCTGGTCTCAAGACGGGCCCACCACGGCCGTCTGCATTCGATCGACAAAACGGATTTCCTTGAGGGCATGAGCGAGGATAGCCTTCTCAACATCCCTGACCGGCATTGGGGCTATGACAGTCATCCCGCCAATCAGACCGCTCAAAGCAAGATAGGCCTGGCGATTGAAGCGCAGAAACTCCAAAGGGTACTCAGGCTTTCGTGCGCGCGCCATCACCGGATCCGCGTCAAGGACAAAGCTGATATCGGGCCTTGGAACCAGTTTCATGACGAGCCAAATGTAGGCGCGAATGGCTGAATTGCTTAGGGTAAGATTGGCAAGCTCATCGTATGTGTATCGGTCGAAGATGACTAGGTCGGCGCCGGAACGCAGCCCCTTCTTCACCGCAGCCCGTATCGAAAACGCATCGATTAGATAGAGCACCATCCTGACCCAGGTCATGAACCACGATCTGACATTCTTGTCTCGCCTGTTCACTGGGGCTGAGGGTGTTCCTACTCCCTTCTCACCTTTGAATAGGCGATGTCCGGTGGCCTCCCTGGCTCCTTTCAACCTTGCAACATCGTCCCAGAATCTGACTAACTTCACTCTGAGACCATTCAACTCCAGTTTTGTCCGGAGTGCTTCAATCTGGGTACTTTTTCCGGAGCCGTCAATACCAGAGAAGCTTACGAACTTTGTCTGGCAGTTGCTTCCGTGTGCACGCATCGTTCAACTCCAGGTGTGGTTGAGTCCTTTACCGTTATCTCTTAGTTTGGCCTGCCCGGGCTAGCATGCGAGAGAGCCACGACAGCACCAACAGCAGCGGCAGCGCCTACCACTAAACTTACCCGGATTAGAATCGATCGCGCCCTACGTTGCTTTGCAGGCGCGATCACGGCTCCGGCAGGCCTTGAGGCGGTTACGCCGGTGGGCTTCTCATACGGAGCCGCCGCCGTGCCTACGGGTGCCTGCGGGGCCTGTTTCTGCTCTGGCGTTGGCTGACAGGTGGGTGCGCTCTTGTCAGGAGGCTGAGGGCATGAATTTTGCTCCCGCGCGTTGATGGGTTGTTGCGTGGCAGATCCCTCCTGAGCAAAGGTCAGCGGAGCCGCCAGTAACGTCGCAAGGAAAACAGCAATTCCCCTGTCGAGCAAACGAAACGACAATCTCATCTCTCCCCCAACCTGCATGCAACGCGCATAGCAGAGTTCTTATCTCTGGTAAATCGCAAATTCCCCTCAAGCAAGCGATGCAACATCTTTCCGCGAGTGGTGGAAACTGTTGATGGCGGATTCCTTTGAGTCAAAGCTCTCGAAGATACTGCTAACCCCGGTCTGTTCCAAAATCACCTTTGCGCCTGCAGACACCCCAGTCAGCTTGACATCGCCGTTCCGCAAGATGGCTTCCTCGAGACAACAGAGCATCAGGTAAATCGCAGCGCTGTCCATATGCTGGACTTTGGAGCAGTCGAGCACGATGCATGGATGATCGCTTGGCATTCCTTTCTTCAGTTCGCTTAGGAACTCGCGTCCGCGGCTCGCATCGACAATATCCGGCAATTCTTTCATTTCAACAGATCGCACGGGGTCTCTCATCGCAACGTCCTGAATCAGTAAGATTGCCTCGCACTAACTCGAGACGCCAACATTGGAAAACTCAGCATGGGCCGATAGATGTGCTCACACAGTATTAACTCGCGTCCACAAACCCTCCGGTTTCCTGCAGCAAGCGGGAAAGCTCAGCCTCTGGGTTTCGCGCAAGTTGCGCAATCGCGTTCTTCCCATATCGAAACAGGCTGCCAAGGTTCGTGTTATACCAGCAACACTCGGTCATGCGTGGCGATAATCCGCAAAGAAAACGAAGATTCCTCACGCACCCGGAAGAAGCCAGTACTGCCGCAATAAGTCGATGGTTTCCATCCAAGACAGTCAGCGGTCCTCGTTCCTTCTCTCCGATTAGAATTACCGGGCTGAATCCTGGATCGCTCCGCTGCAACTGATCCCCGATTGCCGCTATCTTCGATAAGAAAGTCGCATCGACTCGGTGATTGCGGGTGCGCATCGCTTCGGCGATATCCGTGACTGAAAAGCTTCCACTTGCAAGCTTTCGCCACTGGGCTCGCGGAAACACGCGGACTTGGTCCAAGTCCGCTTCGCTGATTTCAATTTCGTACCACTCTGTCCCAGAGGGAAGCTCTTTCCACAAAGAGAGATGGCGAAGATACAAAAGTGCCCGGCGCATTTCATTCTCTTCTGCGTCATTGAGGTCCGGAGTGTTGACCGATTTACGGAAGCGGTCGTGATACCTCTCAAATGATGGCGAATCGAAGTCGCTCTTCAAGAATCCCGCAATCACTTCATCCTCAGATACTCGGCGAATAAGCCTTCCGGGCCGAGGCGCCAAGGCTTGCAGGACTTCCCTCGAACTGGTTAAAGCGTCAATCAGAAAGGGAACTGCGACACAAACGAACAGAGCAACCATCAGAACCAACTGTACGACAATGACCCCGCGTAGCGAGGAATGGAAGCGGCAAATACCGGCGATTACTACACCGCTAAACAGCAGTTGGACCCAACTCGTGTTGGCTATCTTATAGGACATCTCGAAAGTAATAACGACAACGCTTAACGAATACACCACTGTAGTGATTGCGTAGAGTGCCAGCAGATAGGATAGGTTGTAGGCCCCGTCTATCCGGAATCCCGATCCAAAAAGTGCCGACCATATGCCCGGAGGTGCAATCCCCAAGCCTGCAGCCAGGCCACACCCGATGCCCAATACAAGCAAGAGTGCAGTTGCGATGACCCTGAGATCCCTTCTTTCTTCGTCTCGCGTGCCAGCCACAAGAGGGAACATCGAATTGACTACCGCTGAGGAAAACGCGAATATGACCCGGCCAACCATTGCCACCGCCGCGTAGAGTCCTGCCTCCCTGCCGGGAAAAAAGTGCTCGACCAGTAAAATGTCGCAGTTGTTAATCAGCACTTGACCAGAGAAGAAAACCATTGCTTGCGATATTTCTCTGATCGCGTAAGAGAGGCGAAACGGACTCTGAATCCTGGCCGCTTGTTCTGGTGCAGCAGCGAAATATGCGACTGCTACTGCAGCGGTGTTGGCAGCAATCACTCCATCGACCCCAAATCCGAACAATACCATCAGAATCGAGCCACCCAGCCGAACCGCTCCCTCCACAACAAGGTTGCCGGCCAGCCGCTGAAATCCATAGGTTCCTTGAATGTAGCCGCGCCGGCTTCCCAGCGGTACGTAGAAGGCAGCTCCTATTGCGAGAAGTGCAACCAAGATCGGGTCAGGTAAGTGCAGATAACCTGCAATGGTCCCCTGGAACACTAATAATGCAAGCGTCGTAAGGAGGCTGCATCCCCACGCGCCGCGAATGAGAGTGCGATAGGCAGCAAAGCAGCTTTCACCTGAAGTCTGCTGGGCGACCATCTTCGCAGAGATGATTTGGAACGACAGCGTCACGGCGGAGATCAGCGTCAGAATCGTGTACACAACAGTCGCTTGCCCGAAACCGCGTGGCCCCAGGCTCCGCGCAACCACAATATTGTAGACCAGGTTTATTGCGGTCGTCAGGCTCGACCCGGAAAGAAGTATTGCGCTTCCCGAGACGATGCGCGCCTGCAGAGTTTTCGTTTTGTGGGTCAAGCCATTCACCGCACTCCCGGTTATGTGGAACACGATTCGAAAAGCCATCCGGCTGAAGTCGTGACTGTAACTCTATTTCTACCTTTGCAAAATTTGATGCGATAAACGTTGTGCCGGCTGCTCAAGCAACACAATTCTCGCTTCGGGCAGGCTTCACCTGCATTGTTGCCGCATGCTTGACAACCCTGAAAGCCTCCTGTGCTTCTAACAGGTGAGCCAATGTTCAAGACCCTAGGAATTGCATTTCTAGTTTTCTCTTTTCTTACTCGCGGGTGCATTGGGCCAGCGGAGGGCCACCCAATGCCGCTTAAGCACCGCGCGGCCGGGAATGCCCCTGAAACAATCGCGCTTTATGAGGCGTGGTTCGGGCACCCTAAACACATTTCCGTTGGCTATTCCTCACAAGACCCTGCCGAGATAACCAAGCAGATTCGCGAGGCGAAGGATATGGGGATTTCGGCGTTCGTAGTGGATTGGTACGGGGACCGCGAGCCCTCAATCGATCAAAGCTACGCACTGATTCAGAAGACGGCTGCTCGCGAGAAATTTCAAGTCGCAATGATGTACGACGAAACGGACGCAGACGACGGGGCAACCGACGAAGCGCTCGCGGACTTCGCCATGTTTCATGAAACCTACCTAGCAGCGAAGGCTCCTGGACACGATGCCTACCTCACCTACGAAGGCAGGCCTTTGATTTTCATTTTTCCGAAAGGAAAACACACCGATTGGAGCAAGGTTCGCGCCTCGGTGAGCAGGTGGGCGACACCGCCATTGCTCATCTATGAGAATCTTCCCGGTGCAAATGCCGATGCATTTGACGGCTTTTTCGCTTGGGTCAACCCCGGAGACAAAGGATGGTCGCCAGATGGAAGTAATTGGGGCGAGCAATATTTGACAAACTTCTATGAAACGATGCACTCCAAATTTGCCGACAAGATCATCGTAGGCGGCGTGTGGTCCAGTTTCGACGACAGCAGAGCGGCTTGGGGACTCAATCGCCATATATCTCCTCGTTGTGGCCAGACATTTGCCGACACCTCCAATCTGTGGCGAAAGTACTTTGCGGTCGACGATCTATTGCCCTTCGTAATGGTCGAAACGTGGAATGACCACGAAGAAGGCACCGCGATTGAAGACGGGATTCCAAACTGTAAGGCCGGGAGGCAGGAGCCGCATCTAGCACCTGCCCAAATGGGAAAGCAGTAAGGACGTGCGCCACGTGCCCAATCCCCGTCCTAGGTTGCTCTTGTGCATCGTGGCCAATTTACGACCTCCTTGCATCCAATAAAAGCATGCCGTTGAATTCGCTTGAATCAACGGCTGGCAGAAGTCTTGGAAGGCAGCAACTATGTTATCGAGACCCGCTCGTTCGCTATCCTCCATTCTGGCGCTCCTCATTTGTGTGGGCGCAGGTCTGCCCCTCATTGCAAGAGCCGCTTCGTGCAAAACGCAATCGCAGATTACCCCCGCGGAACGGGATGCACTCTCAAATGCGTCTCGTGCCATCCTTGGCAGCGTCCAGAGCGGGGATGTGCAGACCCTTCGTGCGAACACTCTCCCTGCAGTGGCCGCAGATTTCAGCGGGATTGCCGGTTCGGTCGGTACTTTGAGGCCTCTCGTGCAGCAGGCAACAATCACCGTAGATAGCCTCTATACGCTCGATTCTTCGACCGAGCCCACGGGTGCTGCCCGGACTGATTTCTATTGTGGGACCCCGGTCGTGGTAATGAACTTTACGGACCTTCCTCCCGGCGTTTATGCGGTGGCTATCCTTCATGCCACGGGTGTTCCACAACCCCAACAAATCTCGCTCATTCTGGCGGAGACCGCTGAACATCGTTGGATGCTCGGCGGATTCTTTAGCAGACCCTTGATGCAAGCCGGTCACGATGGATTGTGGTACTGGGTGTCGGCGCGCAAATACGCGCAACAGGGAATGAATTGGGACGCGTGGCTCTATTACCGCATTGCCGCCTATTTCCTTGATCCAGTCGATTTCCTGTCGAGCCCGAATCTCGAGAAGCTGCAGCATGAAGAAGGCCGCACCCGTCCCCCTGATTTGCCTGGTTCGGAGCCTCTGACGCTCAACTCGCATGGCTCGGTTTATCGAGTCACTTCAATCGATACAACCTCCGCGTTTGGAGCCCTTGACCTCGAAGTCCACTACACACCCGACCCTGCGCAAGCAGCACAACTGCGTGAATCAGCAACTGCACGAAAGCAAGTCACTGACGTGATGACAGCGCTATTGGCGTTGCATCCCGAACTGCAGGAGGGTTTTCACGGCATCTGGACGCTTGCGGACAATGGCTCGGCCTCACTGTTTTCACTGGAACTGCCTATGGAACAGATCGTTCCCGGGGCGCGCTCCCAGGCGGCGATTTGGCCATCGGCTGTCCAGTGAAATCATGACCGGAGTTGAGAATCCAATTCCTTTGTCCGATCGGATAACTATGCACCTGAAAAAACGCTCGATGTTGCGAACTCTCTTATCCTCTGCCGCGATGGTCATGTTATTGCCAGGCAACGGTGGAAGCCCACTCCGTGGGCAGACTCAAACCGATCCTTCCATACAGCCACAGACGAGTGTCATCACGCGCAACCCGACTCGACCTGAAGTTCAGACACGCTTGGATGTAGATCACGACCCGATACCTTCGCCGGACCCGGAAGAGATAGTGCCTCCAAGCAGTGTCTCACCGCTTACGACGGCGCGGCCTGGCGAAATTCAGAAGCGTCAAGACGGCATCTACACCATGCATCAGGACGTTGATGAAGTGTTGCTTTCCTGTGCGGTAGTAGACGAGAAGGGTCGGCTCGTAAAAGATATGCGCCGCGGCGATTTCCGTATCTTCGAGGACGGCGTTCCCCAGATTACCAGTTCGTTCCTGCATCAGGACGAACCCGTTGCGCTCGGCATTTTGATCGACAACTCCGGCTCGATGATCGACAAGCGTCCGGCGGTCAACGCAGCTACCTTGGATCTGCTGAAGGCTTCAAATTCCCGCGATGCGGCATTCCTCGTGAACTTTTCCGACCGTGCCTATTTGGATCAGGGCTTTACTTCCGACATCCTTGCGCTGAATCGCGCTCTCGCTCACTCCGATGCCAAGAGCACCACAGCCTTGTACGATGCGGTCGCGGCTTCAGCCGATGAATTGGCCAAGCACGGAAGGCTTCCCAAAAAGGTGCTGCTGGTTATCACGGACGGAGCGGACAACGCGTCGCGCCTCGACCTGGAGCAGGCGATCCGCCGCGTTCAGAATCTTGGCGGGCCTGTCGTGTACAGCATCGGACTGCTCAACGGGGACGATAAACCTGAGTCCACCAAAGCCAGGGCCGCGCTCGAGAAACTGTCTTCGGAAACAGGCGGCATCTCTTACTTCCCGCGTTCCTTGAGCGAGGTCGATGGTATTGCATCCGAGGTTGCTCAAGATATTCGAGACCAGTATACGATCGGCTATCACTCCACCAAGCCGGCAAGTCTCGGTGGATACAGAACCGTTCGTGTCGAAGGCGTTGCGCCAAACCACGGCAAGGTTATTGTAAGGACGCGCAAAGGCTATTATGCACAAGAGTCGACGCGGCAGCCGGTTCAAACGCAAACCGCACAAGAAGTCGAGAAGTGAAAGGATAAGCCGAAACTCCTGGCGGCGCGAGGAAGTCAATGGGGAATGCGATCGGACGGTTGGCCCCTCGCTTAGCGATTGTCATAAGGCGTATTCTTGAAACGATGCTTTTGGCCCCAATCAAAGCACGGTCTTCGTTCGGTATCCTCTCTTGATGAATAGTTCCGCTCATTCCGATGGCTTGGATCCTCTTCAATGCTTGAGGGTGCCCTGAGTAAGGGAAGCCAACCGGATTCGATTTAAGTGCAACGTGATGTTACCTCCGGCTATTCCAATTAAGAGGAAATGGGAAAGGAGGAACCGAGGACGGTTCCTCCTTGTTAATGCACCGGCCTTTACCTTTTAGTGTAAGTGGAAGGCAACGTCGATTAGAATCTCCACGGAAACAGGATGGCCCTGATACATGGCCGGCCTGAACTTGTACTGCCTCACTGCGGCGACGGCCTTCTCATCCAGCCCCATCCCTAGGTGACTGGCCAGTCGAATGTCTTGCGGGTTCCCTTGAGAATCGACGATCAGCTTAATCGCTACGCTCCCCTGAAAATTCGCACGCCGAGCCTCATCGGTGAAGTCCGGTTCAACTGAGTGAATTACTTGAGGCGCGGACACGCCTCCACCAACACTCATGAGCCCGCCACCGTAGCCACCGCCGCTCCCGGGCCCTGCTCCGCTGCCGCGTCCCGCGCCCAATCCGCCGCCGAGTCCTTGTCCAAATCCAGAGCCGCTACCCTTTCCTTGCGAAGCCAGCTCAACCTGTGGCGAGTTGGACATGCCTAGATTAGGCAGGTTGCTATTCTCTGGGATCTTCAGTTCCTCTGTCGGCTCCGCCCCCAACTTCGGGTGATCGATCCGTATAATCTGCGCAGGCATGATAGGTATCTTGGCAACCGTGGGCTGGTGTCCTCTGATGGGGTCAACAACCTGATGCGCGCCACCACCGCCACCGCCGCCCGCCGCCTTCGCGACAGGCAGGAGAGTGGGTGGAATCGGCATGGTGAAGTCGATCGGCGTTGTAACCGTTGTCGGCTGCAACTCTACGTTTGAGTGGACTTTCACCGCAAGCATCAACACCAGCGTGATGATGACAACATGAACGACGAATGAGACTGCGCTCGATGTGCGATCGCCCTTGAACGTCAGAGGGTCGGTTGAGAATATTGGCCGCGAAGGCGCGCCCATTGGCGCCAAACCGATTGAAGGACTTCCTGGCCTGCGAGATCCGATCGATGGCCATGTGGCCACGTCTGCAATTTGCAACATGCGGGTAGAACTCTTGTTGGACTGCAAGCCGCCTAACATCTGCTTAGGAGTCGTTACGAGATTGCCCATAGTATGTCGCCGGGGGTATGGATTCCGGCATCTCCTCTCTTGGTAGACAACAGGTTGACTTGCAATGAAAGCAACAGGCGGCCGCGACTCCTTCATCTGGCGACGAGGCACAAGCTACTGCATTACCAAATGCCCTTGTCGCTACCCGTAATTCGTTGCGACACCACTGCGGCGGTAGCGAGCCAGGGCAACAAGCTAAGCCGGGCGCCGTTCTGCAATTCCCTCTTGCGCAGCAGCAGCGCGAGCTGCGATCCGTAAAGTTTCGCGGATTGCGGCATGATCGGGACGCGCAGAAAATCCTTGGCGTAAAACAATTCCGCGCCTCCGAAGCGTGCAGCTTCAAGTACAAACTGCGGCAAGGCTAGACCGGAATCGCTGTAGTTGCGCACATAGTCCGAGACGATCAGGAGATAAGTTGCGACGCCTTCCCAGATGCCGGCGTCGGTTGCAGCCGTTCGCAGATCCTGGTAATCGATCGCACCTGCCCTCACTAGCTCCGCACTATCGACAATGTCGCACAACCTGAAATAGAAATGGCGATACATTCTCTGCAAAGTCGAAATCATCAACCGGTCTGACGTTGATGGAACTCGAAATGTTTGATTGCCGATGATGGACAGCCGGGCCCTCTGCATGATGCGCGATGCGAAAGTAACTTGTTCTCCGGTTTGTCCGAGCCGGCCCATGTGAATCTCGACGGCCTCGGGCAGCCCAGGAATCATGAAATTCCACTTCCGCGCCAGGCAGTCGCCCCAACTCCGCGGGGCTATTTGCGCGCCGAAATCATCCATCATCAGCTTTGCCACGTCGTCTGAGTTTGCATCTGTGTACAAATCCAGATCGCTGCCCAGATCGGGCCAGTGATCGAGCGACTTGATCACAGCAACGTCGAAATGTGCGTTTTCAAATGTGTGGCATATGTTCCGAAGAAAACGTACCGCGAGGTCGATGCGGGCTCGCTCCTTCATGAGGGCAAGTTGCGCCCACTCGGCACGCCTCTGGTCTCCGGCCGCTTGCGTGATACTCAGGAACACTTCCATCCCGCGGATAATCACATGGTTTGAACTGGCCAGCTCCACCAAATTGTCAAACTGTTCCCTGTCGATGTTTTGAACTTCCGACAAGAGTGTGGCCGTCATGGATGACGAAATGTCCTCTTCGCCTTTCGGCGTCAGGAGAAGACGAGAAAGGAGGACCATCGATTGGTGCGACTGGGACTCTGCCCCTTGTCTCCTCGCGTTAGAGGCGATGTCGATTCTACTCATGTTAGCGGTTGTCCTCTTGTGGCGGATTCTGCGACTCCGGAAGGGGCGGGAGTGTGGCACCTGGAGTATCAGTGTGCTGAGGCTCTTCAGGCGACGCGGTGGAGGCCCCACCCGGCGTTCCGAAGCGGGGAGTGAGTTCGACGGGGCCGGGTTCGCGGCGACGTTCTTCGCTGTACTTCTCAAGTTCGTGATCGACTTGTTTGTTGCTATCGGCAGCAACATTAGACAGCGGCCTGCCTTCCGCAGAATGCTGGGTCGCCAAGCCTACGCGTGCTTCCGCGTCGTCGGCTTTCCCCGCTTTCTGGTAGAAGAACTCCGCAGTCTCAAAGTCGCCATCCATCTCTGCCACATATCCGCGGTTGTTTAAAGAAAACGCACTCGATGGATTCAGTTCGTAGGCGCGAAGGAAGGCCTTCTTTGCTGCCGGCCAATCGTTCTGGTTTGTTGCCGCGACGCCACGCAACGTAAACAGAACTGCACTCATTTCCGCACTATCCATTCTGTCAATGCGTTGTTGAAGCCGCTTGCTGCTCGCCGCGGCCATTGCGCTCACGGGTTTTCCCCTCCAGGAACGATCCTGCGCGACCACAACCGGTTCCAATGAGTTGGTTCGAGCTGCAGCTTTATATGAAAGTAGAGCGTTATCGAAGTCTCCGATAGCTTCCTCGGCAACACCCATGTTGTTCAGGGTGAACGGATTGTTGGGATCCAATGAAAGTGCTTGATGCAATAGGGCGACGGCTTGGAAACCTCGCTGCTTCGATAGAAGATCCATAGCGTCAATGTTCATGCGATTCACCCGCATGGGTACATCCTGGAGAACCTCGAAAGCACTGAGCATCGGCTTTCCTTCCAGCGAACTCACATTGCTCTTGTCAATTTCCGCGCTTGAGCCTTGTTCGGACGCCAATGCGTAGAACTTGCGTGCGCGATCGAGTTCTCCCTGCAATTCTGAAACGTAGCCCAGATTGTTTAGGGTGAAGGGATCCCCTGGATCGTAGAGATACGCCTTGTAGAATAAGCTTGCAGCCTGTTCGATATGCTGTTTCTTTATCGCCTCCACCCCAGCACGGTTCAGCCGCTGCACGGCAGTTGATTCGCTGCGCCTTGGGATCGTGATCTTCAACGTGTCACTGGCCCGGAGATAAACCGATCCCGTGACCATCAGGACTGCGATGGCTGCAATTTGTTTGGTTGCTATCATTGGGAAGCCTTTACCCCTGGTCGCGGCTCACGAACGAGCACTCGTCTCCTACGCGCACTTACGATTAGATGCGGGACACCCGGCATCGTTGCCAGTGCGCCGAAACGAATCCCTCTTGCGCCCGCCGTACCACCAATAAGGGTGCGACGCCATCGAACTATCTGTTATGCAATTCCGGCGAGCGGTTAAAGGGCTCTTTATGAATCGTATTCTTGCGGGAATCGTTTGCGCTGGTGTCGCGTCGCTGTTGGTGATGGCTAAAGGCGCGGCAGCTCAAGTTGAAGAGTCGCGCCCTTTGCTTTCCTCTGCAATTGTGCCAGGCGGTCTCTCCCCCTTGCCTCCGCTTCCCCGTGGGAAGAGCACAATCCTGGGTGGCGAAATTCGGGGAATCGATTTCGTGCGTGATGAGTTAACGCTCAAAGCGCTCGGGGAGCGGCCGATAAAAATATTGTTCGACGAGCGAACCCAGGTGTATCGGGATGGAAGCAGGATCGCCCTTCGCGATCTGGGCCCCGTCGATCATGCGTCTGTGCAAACGCTGCTGGATGGAGCAGATGTCTACGCGCTCAGCATTCATTTGCTATCCAGCTCTCCTGAAGGCGAATACCGGGGCCAGGTGTTGTCTTACAACCCAAGCTCCAGAGAACTTTCCGTGAGTTCCGTGTTGTTCAAGGATCCCGTGAGACTTCTATTATCGGAGAACACGCAAATAACTCGCGTTGGCCAGGCTGCATTCGCTTCAATTCGTTCGGGAACATCCGACCTCGTGTCGGGCGCTCTCATCTCAGTCAAGTTTCAATCGAACAAGGAAGGCTCGGGCGTTGCTCGTCAGATTGAAGTGCTAGCGACCCCTGGTGCTTCGTTCGTATTCAGCGGGAACATCTCTTCGCTGGATATGCACGCGGGGCGGTTCAGTGTGGCTGATCCCAGAGACGGAATAACGTACGAGATCGCTTTTGACGCCTCGAGCCTGGCCGAAAGCAAAGACATTCACGTGGGAGATCGCGTTTCGGTAAATACTGTCTTCGATGGTGCTCATTATGTTGCGAATGCAATTCATGTCAATTAGAAAACCAGAGCCTCAAGGCCAAACGAGAGAGCTTCTACTGTTCTGATCCCCGATCGGTTGGCGGATTCCGACTCGCCTCATCTCGGTTCGGAAAGATCGAACTTCAGCAATCGCATCTTGGGCCATCCTTCAAAAGGATCGCGACTGCTTTCTTTGGAATCACAATACACCGGAGGAAAGGGTTTCATCTCGAAAATGAAGAAAAGCAAAATTCAACTGGCAAGAGAGATCATTACTCTTCTCAAACAGGGGATGCAGCGGCCGCAGAAGGCCGGGAGCATTTCAAGCGTGACAAAGGGCGCATCTTCCGCAAAGACACCGCAAGCCAGATTTGGCCAAGCGTGATCTGTCAAGATCGCAGAGGCCCCTTCTCCCATCACCAGTTCAAGGCCGAGGAATCGCGGCGCGCGACAGCACCTCTTCAAGGGACCGGTGGCTGATGGGCTTCGATATATAGTCGTCCATGCCGCAGACAATGCATCGTTCGCGGTCGCCGCGCATGGCGTTGGCGGTCATGGCGATGATCGGAATATGGGCGTCATTTGCGCTCTCCCGGCTGCGTACCGCGCGGGTGGCCTCAAATCCGTCCATTCGCGGCATCTGCACATCCATGAAGATCAGATCGAAGGTCTCCGCAGCCCATGCTGCAAGGGCCTCTTCCCCGTCTCGCGCCAAGGTGACCTGATGGCCCATCTTCTGTAGCATGGCCGCGGCCAGCCTCTGATTGATTGGATTATCTTCTGCCACCAGGATGCGAAGGCTTCGCTCGCCCAGGGTAGACTCCGCAAGGATCCAATCCGGCATTCCGACGATGCCTGCAGCCTCAGGAGGCTCCAATGTAGATGTGGCCTTGGCGAGGTCGACCATGAAGTGGAAGGTTGAGCCGGCGCCGGCGGAACTTTCTGCCCAGATTGTGCCTCCCATCATGGTCACAATGCGCGCACTGATAGCCAGTCCCAATCCCGTTCCCCCATAATGCCGGGTTGTGGAAGAGTCGCCCTGCTCGAAAGGTTGGAAGAGCTTGGCTTGTTGCCTGGCTGACATCCCAATACCCGAGTCGCGTACGGAAAAATGCAACCGCACAGCGGATGGATTCTCCGAATCGATATCATCCAACTCGATGCGGAGTGAGACCTCACCGGCCGGTGTGAACTTGATGGCATTGCTGGCGAGGTTGAGCAACACCTGACGCAGGCGGTTCGGGTCGCCTTCCAGGTTGCGGGGAACGTCGGCATCGATCTCGAGCGTAAGTTTCAACAGCTTCTTGTTCGCTGTGACTGCGAGACTTTTGACTGCGCTCGTTACCAGTTCTTCCAGGTCGAACGACACCGCTTCAAGAGAGATTTTTCCGGCTTCGATTTTTGAATAGTCGAGGATATCGTTGACGATTGCCAGCAGTGCATCTCCCGAAGTGCGAATCAACGAAAAATACTCCTGCTGCTCTGCGCCGGTAGTGCACATTGCCAGTTCCGTCATGCCCATCACGCCATTGAGCGGCGTGCGAATCTCGTGGCTCATGTTGGCCAGGAACTCGCTCTTGGTGCGGTTAGCGGCCTCCGCGGCCAGTTCCGCCCGCTGGCGCTCGACTATTTCGGTTTGCAGGTCAAGGGTGCGCGCGTTCACGGTCCTGGTCAATTCCGCGGCGCGGGCGCGCAGTTGTTGGGTATAGAGCCACTGGCCCAACATCGCCAGCACCAGCAGCGCCAGGCCGCAAAGAGAATAAAACCATCCGGTGCGATAGAAGTGCGGCTTGAGAACAAAGCTGCTTGAGGCTCCCTGCTCGTTCCACACGCCATCGTTATTGCAGGCAATCACCTTGAACCGGTATTCCCCTGGCGGAAGGTTGGTGTAATACGCGACGCGTCTCGATCCGGCTTCGACCCAGTCGGAATCCCAGCCCTGAAGCATGTATTTGAACCGTACCCGTGCGGGCGCCTGCAGACTTAGGCCAGTGTAATGAATTTCAAGCTGGCCGGTGCCGGGGGGGATGGTGAACTCGGGCTTCGGCGACTGGAGAACGCCGTTGGCAATGACCTCTTCGATCTCAACGGCGGGCACTACGGTATTGTGCAGGATATGGCGTGGATCGAAGACCACGACGCCCATTTCCGTGGTAAACCAGAGTTTACCGTCCTGGGCGCGCCACCCCGCGGGTTGATGGTCGGGGATAGAGGCCGCGCCGGTCTTCATGCCGTCGGGTATGCCGTAGCTGATTCGATGTACTTGGCTAATGCTTCCGTCGGCTAGATCGTCGAGATCCTTGCGGGACACTGTGTAGATGCCCGTGGACGTGCTGGCCCAGAGATTGCCGCCGTCGTCGAACAGCACATGCGTGGCAGGACTATCGAAGAGACCTTGTTCTCCGGCATAGCGGGTCAAATGGCCGTCGCGGATGCGGAAGCGGACCACGCCTGCGGTGAGCCCGCCCAGCCACAGGTTGCCGCGTCCGTCCTCAGCGATCGAGGTAACCGTGAAGGGCACGTTGGTTTGCAGCGCGTTCCGGATCGATCCCTCCCGTGGGAATTTGAAGAAGCCGGCCACGGTTCCGAACCAGAGCGTTCCGTTTGAGTCCTTATAGATCGTGAAGGTGTAGTTTTTCGACGAGGTGACGGGGGTGGTTTCCCCGCGTACCGTGAACGGCCGAACCTTGTCGTCCTTGAAGCGCAGGGCAATTGATTCCGAGGTGGTGACGATCAGGCCTTCCTCGTCTTCACCGATGGCGGAAATGGACTTGCCCTTCACAAAGGCTCCGCCACCATGGAAGACCGTGATCTTGCCGTCCCTCCAGCGGCTCAGACCGCCCTCGGTGCCCATCCATAGGCTTCCGTCCTTGCTTTCGAACATGCTGTTGCCGTAGACCGCCCCGTAAGGCGATGGCAGGCCGTCTTTCTGGGTGAAAGCGGTCACCACACCGCTCTTGATGCGCGCCAGACCTCCACCCGGGCAGAAGACAAACACGCTGCCGTCGCGGGTCTGGCGAACCATCTCGGTCTGATTCGCGGGCAGGCCTTCCTTCACCGTGAAGGTGGTTGCTGTAGTGTCGCTGAATTGCTCCAGGCTGCCCGGCGTGCCAAACCAGATGCTGCCTTCGCGGTCTTCGTAGAGCGACAGTACGCTTTCGTCCGTGAGTCCATCCGCTGTGTGGAACGAAGAGATTTTGCCGTCCTTGAGCCGAAGCAGCCCCGAGGCCCGGGTCGCAATCCACAAATTGTTATTGCGATCCGCAAGCAATGCGGTGATTTCGCCTTTGACCTCGCTTTTGGCAACGCGCACCGGGGCAGATCGGGCGGAGTCCACGCGATAGATGCCGTCCAACGTCCCGACCCATAAGTTGTGGTCGTGATCTTCTGCCAAGGCTGTAAAGGCGTGGGCGTGCTCGGTCACGCCCCAAGGAAACGCGGAGAGGCTGCCATTGCGATAGGTATAGAGGGCTTTTGTGCCGGCGATCCACACGGTTCCGGTGTGGTCCTGCAGAAAGCCGAAGTTCCACCCGGTTCCGTGTTTGAGTTCTTTGATCTGGCTGCCTTGGATGCTGTAGATGTAGTCGTCGCCACCAATCAACACTTCGTGCCGGCTGGTCTCGAAGAAGACCCGGACATGACCGTTGGGAAGCGTGGCGGCGGGCAGGTCGTCTGAGAAGGCCCCGTCCTTATAGACAATGGTGCGCGTCGCGGAACGGATCAGGAGGTCGCCGCCCGGGCCCAGCGAGATGGCGTCGATGGGTTCCTTCAACGGACGACCCCCAACCACCACATCCACAGCGACAAAGCGTACCCAGTCAAACCGCACCAGACCGGAAGAAGTCAGCAGCCATAGGTAGCCGTCGGAAGACTGCAGGATGTGCTTGATCGCCTCGCCGGGCAACCCGTGCTGCGGCGTCCAGGTACCGTGACTGTACTGATCGAGTTGTTTGCTCGGATCGAGCCCGTGCAGAAGCGTTCCCGGTCCCAATAGCAACAACAGACCGGCGCAGAGACAGCGTCGTGCAAACCTGTGTCGGCCCTGGTCGGCATCGCTGGTCTTATTCGGGGCACGAAGCCGCTTTTGGAGGTGATCTCGCAACTATCCCTGCAGAAAGTGAGGTGAGTTGCATTGGTTATCGGCCAGCAAAGGAACTGCATCAGTCCGAAGTTACAGAGACAGAGATCGGAGAACTGACTTCGGAATTCATCGGAAAGCTGTCTGAAGCTAGGCGGAGTTTTGCCACTGCCCAGGTCTGGATCGAACTCCCTCTCTCGAGACTCACCCACCGGAGTTAATGCTGGTTTTTTGCTCCAGAAAGGCCGCTCTGCATGGGTTTGGACCTTCGGATCAATTCATGGCGCCAGACTTGACAAGGGGATTGAACGATTCCGCTGCCCGAATGTGACCCTCGTTTGATGCCGTTCGAAGAAAGCTCTTCCGCGGCAGAGCATCTTCCGCGCCCCTCTTGCAAGACCGAACAGCGGAGGGGTTTAACTCCGCGGGGGCTGCCACGGGCCCCCAGTTGATGAACTTCGAGTCAGCCGCCGGAGGGCATCAAAAGATTCCGGGCCCACCCGTGAACCTGGCGCACGATTTGCCGATGTTATTGGAAGAGAGTTTTTCTGTTGACTGTGCCCGGACATCTTCCCAGTCTGCACACACGACGGCAAGGGTTGTTTTGATGGCGGCAGGCCTGCTGGAACGAATTCGGGGAGCATTGCGGGGCCGGAGTTCCTCGGGTTCTGCAACGCAGTCCAGGCAATGGGCTGAGCCGGTCCACCTGGTGACGGTGGCCATGGCCTTGGCGGCGGCTGCGTTTCTGGTCAGCGTGGTCGCTGAACCGGTGCTGCGGTCCTGGGGCTTGACACAGCATTTCGATACCATTGGCGACCTGCGGATCCTGCCCATTGGCAGCAACGTCAGACTGCGCGCCACGGTGACCTACTCCGATCTCGACCGGCTATTCATCCAGGACGATACCGGCGCTGTGAAGTTGGCGCTGAACGGCGCAAAGCAGACGTTCAATGCCGGTCAAGTAGTGGTGGTTACGGCGCGCAAAACACAGCGCTACAATCGCTTGCTTGGCCCCAGCAGCGTAGGGCTGGCAGACTGGGTGGTCACCTCCGACGGAACCAGTGGTCTGCCGGCCCCCGAACTCCACTCCTTCCAGTCGTTGCCCACGCGCTCCATGAGCAATACCCGCATCCAGTTGCAGGGCATCGTGCGCCAGGTCGCCGTGGACAATTTCCATTTGCAACTCACCCTCGCGCAGGGGCGCCACGAGGTGGTTGTGATGATGCCGCGGCCCGGCGCCAGGTTTGACCAATCCCGGTTGCTCGATGCCAATGTGACGGTCAGCGGGGTGCCCGACAGTGGAGCGTCCGGCAATCGCGATTTCCCCATTGTTCACCTGTGGGTGCCGAATTCCGATAGCCTGGTCGTTGACAATCCTGCCCCACTCAACATTCCCCTCTTGTCTTCTCTGCTAGACCTGGCAACACAGCCCGGCAACATGGAAGACCATCGGGTTCGACTTCGAGGCAAAGTGGTGGCACAGGAGGATACCGCCAGCGGCCGTTTGACCGTGATCAGTGGCAGGTTTGGCCTCGCCCGCCTGCTGCAGGATGAGGCTCAGACCCTGGCCCAAGGCACCGAGATCGAGGCCACAGGTTTCGCCACGCCCGGAGATAACGTCGGCGACATGGTGCATACATCCATTCAGGTGCTCAAGGCGCCAGGGATTGCGCCCACGGAAGCAGGCTCGCAGACCGGCAATCCGCTGCCGCCGTTGACCAAAGCGTCGGACATCCGTAACATGACGAACCGGGAAGCGGTCAGGGCGCGCAGAGTCTCGCTGCGCGGGGTCGTGACCTTTTCGGATAAGGATTGGCACTATATCTTTCTTCAGGATGCCAGCGCCGGCATTTTCGTGGAGCACGTGACGGTCCCGGTAGAAACGGGACAGGAAGTCGACTTGGAAGGTGCTACCGATTCGGGATATTACGCCCCGGTCGCGGCTGCCCACCAGGTCCGCATCTTGGGACCCGGAAAACTCCCCACCCCATTGAACATCACCGCAGAACAGGCCGCCTCCGGCGCAGAAGATTCCCAGTGGGTCAGTGTCGACGGGATTGTGCATTCTGTGGGAGCCAATACCGCCCTGCATCCCTTCATGCAGATCGTGACCCCATTGGGCAAGGTCACGGTGCTGACATCCGGCTTGCCCCAGGCATGGCTTCAGACCCTCGTTGATTCCAGTGTGCGCATTCATGGCGCTTTCGGCACCACCTATAACCGCGACGAGCAGATGATTGGCTATCAACTGGTGGTTTCGCGCAAGGAAGATATCACGGTGCTGCATGCGCCTCCCACTGACCCGGCGCAGTCGCAGCCCGTTCCCATTGCGCATCTCTCCCGCTTCTCCTCCCATATCGACTTCAGCCACCGCGTCAAGGTGCAGGGCACCGTGACCAAGAACTCCCTGGACAAGGGGCTCTATCTTCAGGACTCTACCGGCGGCCTGCAAGTGCAGATCCAACCCGAGGATCTGCAGGTCGGCGATGTGGTGGAGGCCGCCGGGTACATGGTGTCCTCCGGAGGGTACACACCGGTGATGCACGATGCGGTTGTGGTCCGCATCGGGGCTCGTCCTCCGCCCGCACCCAAGAACATGAACCCCGGGAACCCCGATACCCGTCTGGACAACCAGTTGGTGCAGATGGATGCACGCCTGCTTCGCGTAATCAACAGCGCGGGGGGCAAGACTCTGGTCTTGGAGTCCAGGACCCGCACCTTCAATGCCCTCCTCGACGACGACGTGTCGCTACGCTCCATCGAAAACCTGCGTCCCGGCAGTCTGCTGCGGCTCACCGGCATCTACCAGGTGCAGGTCGATCCAGACCAGGTCTTTCGCGTCGTCAATGTCGATCCGGATCAGTTTGTCCTGCTAATGCGGACCCCGGACGATATCAAGATCCTGCAGAATGCGCCTTGGTGGAACCCGGAACGATTCTTGTATCTCTTGGCGATCCTGCTGGTGATTGTCGGCTGCGCCATGGCCTGGGTCAATCAGCTGCGCCGTCAGGTGCGGTCGCAAACCGGTGCGTTGCGCGCCGCCATGGATGCCGCCGAACAGGCCAACGAGGCCAAAAGCAAGTTTCTGGCCAACATGAGCCACGAAATCCGAACCCCCATGAACGGCATTTCGGGCATGACCGAACTAGCCCTATCCACTGAGCTGACAGCGGAGCAGCGCGAGTTCCTCAGCATGGTCAAAAGCTCGGCCGACTCGCTGCTGGTCATCATCAACGACATTCTCGATTTTTCCCGCATCGAGGCCGGCAAGTTCTCCTTGGAATCCACCCGCATGAGCCTGGAGGACGCCGTTGTCGATGTGCTCAAGACCTCGGCCCTTGCCGCCGACAAGAAGGGGCTCGAACTGGTGTGGAGCGCCGCGCCGGATGTCCCTGCTGCGGTCATGGGCGACCCCATCCGCTTGCGCCAGATTTTGACCAACCTGGTGGGAAATGCCGTCAAATTTACCAGGGCCGGCGAGGTGGCCGTTACCGTTACGGTCGATGTGATGGAAGGGAACAGGACAACCATCCGCTTCACGGTGCGGGATACAGGCATCGGAATCGATCCGCGCAACCAAAAGCGAATCTTTCAGGCTTTCGAGCAAGCCGACGCCTCGACCACGCGCCAATATGGTGGGACCGGGCTGGGCTTGGCCATCTCGCGCCGCATGGTCGAGGGCATGGGAGGCGAGATATCCGTGGAAAGCACGCCGGGTAATGGCACGCTGGTGTCGTTCACCGCCGTCTTTCAACAAGCGCCCGCGGAACCCGGTCCACAAGCCTCGTTCGACGACCTGCGGGGTGTTCCTCTGCTGGTGGTCGAAAGCAATGCTGCCCATCGCAACGTCCTGGTAGAGCTAACCGGGCGCTGGGGCATGCACGCGATGGGCACGGCGTCGGGCTCCGAAGGCGTGGCCGAACTGGAGTTTGCGGCCAGGCGAAAACAGCCATACCGGGTCGTCTTGCTTGACGAATCCATGCCGGAAGCCGGCGAGTTCAACATGCTAAGGCAAATTAAGGGCGACCCGCGCGCAGAAGGTGTGGTGGTCATGCTGCTGCGCTCCAGCGATCAGGTCGCCGGCGCCCTGCGCTGCCGCCAGATGGGCATGATCCCTTACGTGGTCAAACCCATTCGGCCCGCCGAACTGCTGGCCTCCATTCGGGCCGCGATGGGCAAGTTGGCAACACTGCCGGAAGTCGCTTCGCCCGCTATTGCAAATGTGGGAAGGGCGTTGCGCATTCTGGTTGCCGAAGACAACGTCATCAACCAGCGCTTGGCCACCGCTCTGTTGAAGAAGATGGGTCATCGGCCCGTGGTGGCCGCTAACGGACGCGAGGCCCTGGAACTGTGGAGCCGCGAAACCTTCGACTTGATCCTGATGGACGTCCAGATGCCTGAGATGGACGGCACCGAAGCAACCGCCAAGATCCGCGCACTGGAGCAGCAGAGCGGGAAACACATTCCCATCATTGCCTTGACCGCCAATGCGATGAACGGCGATCGCAGCCGCTACCTTGACGCTGGTATGGACGACTACATTACCAAGCCGATCATCTTCAAACACGTGGAGCAGGCGTTGGCCCGTTTCTGCGGAGACCAGGCGGAGCCCAAGACGGCTGCCGCGACAGAGAGGCTTTGATGGACCTGACAGACATTGGACCCAACTCCACTGAAGGCGCGTTTACCCTAGACAAGGCGGAGATCCTTGAACGCCTCGACGGAGACTGGCAGCTGCTCGCCGAGCTTTGCGACATGGCATTGGCCGAGGTGCCGCGCATGCTCAATCCGCTCTCGGTCGCCATCGCCCAGCGGGACGCCCAGGGCATCCATCGCGCCGCCCACCGGCTCAAAGGCGCGCTGGTCCTGTTTGGCCGGGGGCCCCACATTGAAGAGGCTGAGACGCTGGAGCAGATGGGACGCAACCAGGATCTGGAACAGGCAGCGGAGGTCTTCAGCGACCTGCTGAACGATCTCGACGAGTTGACCGCAGCGGTCGAAGTGCTGGGAAAGGAAGCGCATGCGCGCGCTGGTTGCTGACGACGATCCGATGCAGCGTCTCTACCTGACGCGCTGCCTCTCCAGTTGGGGATACGAGACCCTGGAAGCCGCCGATGGCGAGGAGGCCTGGGAGATTCTGTGCCGCGCAGACGCGCCCCAACTGGTGCTTCTGGACTGGATGATGCCCGGAATGGACGGCACCGAACTCTGCCAGCGCATCCGCAGCCTCAAAGATCAGCCCTACACCTACGTGGTGCTGCTGACCGCACGCAGCGACCAGCAGGACCTGCTCAGCGGCCTGGGCGCAGGCGCCGACGACTACATGACCAAGCCCGTGAACACACCGGAGCTCAAAGCCCGCCTGCGCTCCGGGAAACGGATCATCGACCTGCAAAACAAGCTCCATCTGGCCTACGAGGCGCAGAAATACGAGGCTACGCACGACTCCCTGACCTCCATCTGGAACCGGCCCGCCATCCTCGACCTGTTTGCTCGTGAGTGCGCCAAGGCCCAACGAGAAAACTCGGTGATTGGCGTCCTGATCGCCGACATCGATCATTTCAAGGCCATCAACGACCAGTTTG
This sequence comes from uncultured Occallatibacter sp., assembly GCA_964560845.1. Lineage (GTDB taxonomy): Bacteria > Acidobacteriota > Terriglobia > Terriglobales > Acidobacteriaceae > Telmatobacter. The sequence continues at coordinate 23,803 of CAZLMY010000047.1, forward strand.
GCCATGTCTGCGGCGACATTGCCTTGCGTGAGATCACCGGCCGCATGCAGGCCTCGCTCCGGCCTTACGATTTCCTGGGCCGATATGGCGGGGAAGAGTTCTTGATCCTGGTGCCCGGCTGCGAGCCCGCCACGGTGCGCGAAGTCGCCGAGCGCATCCGCGCAGGCGTTTGCCAGCAGCCCGTAATGGCCCGCGAAAACGAAATCAAGGTAACCATCAGCATCGGCGTCAGCACCGCTGCTCCCCCCTCGGTGGCCCTGCGCGACGAACTGCTGCAAAAGGCCGATGAGGCCCTCTATCGCGCCAAACAGAACGGCCGCAATCGCGTAGAGTGTCTGTAGTTCTGCTGGTCCGCAAATCAGCCAAGCCTTCTTACCTGCCAAAAGGTGTCGCTAACTTGCTATCTCCGCGAAGCGGAGGCTAACTCGCTGGTCCCCTTCCACGCGAGATTCCGTCCCGGGTCCATGCTCTCAGTGGCGAAAACCGGCCAGAGAGCCCGCGTTATCGGCTCACAACGAACCCTTGGACAATCCACGCCTGGAAAGGCATCATGGTGTGCAGCGCTTTTCGGGCTCTGTTTTCATCGCGTGGTTTCTTGCTTGCAGTGCGCGGCGCGCCGTTCAAATCCAATCGCTTGCCTCGCGCCCTGAAATCGATCCGGAAATCCACCGTGAAACGCCTTGGGTGATCGTATGAAACTTGCCGCGTTTTCCTTGCCCTTGCTGTGCGCCTGCTTCTTGTCCGCAAGCCTTCCCGCACAGACCGCTTCCCTCCCTTCGATCCCGGCTCTCACCGCATGGCCCGCGCCGGCACAAAACCCTCCCATCGAGATCGTGCGCGAAGCGGGCGCGGGCAAGCCGCTATCGGTGGTGGGGCCGCACGGCGCCTTGCTGGGCCAGCAGAATGGCGAGTTCGAGGCTTGGACGCTCCCCTGGAAAATCTTCAGCGGCCTTCGCATCTCGGCCACCATGGATAACTACCCGGTGCCCATCGACCTGAACGAGCACGCAGCAGTCATCGAAGTGAAACCATCCAGCACCACCGTCACCTACTCGCACGCCAACTTCACCGTGCGTCAGATCATGTTATCGCCGCGCCAGATGCCCGGTGGCGCGGGCCCCATGGTCTTTTACCGGATCGACGCCATTCGGCCGATGAAGCTTACCTTCAGCTTCGAGCCGGTGATGCAGCGCATGTGGCCGGCCAGTTCCAGCGCGCGCACCTCGCCGGAGTGGGTCGCCACCAACGGCGGTTCGGGCTTCTATATCCTGCACCAGGATCTGCCCGATGCCGCGGCGGCCCTGGCCATGCCCCGCGCCGAGCCGGGCATTCTGGCGCCCTACCAGGAGCGCCCCAAGGTCTGGCCGCTGCAGTTCGTCCTGCATTTCGATCCGCAGCGCGATCGCGACACCGTTTTCCCCTTGCTGATGGCCGTGGGCAACACTGCCGCAACCGCGACCAAGGAAGCTCTCTATGGAAGCCTGGCCGCGCTCGAGGCGCAGGCTGCCGGCCTCAGCCAGGCCAACGACGCCTATTATCAAACGCTCTTGTCCGAGCGCACCTCCATCGAGACTCCCGACGAAAGCCTGAACGCGGCTTTCCAATGGGCCGAGGTCGCCATCGACCAGTTGCGCATTCCCACCTCGCCCGGCAGCGACGAGCAGGCATTCACCGCGGGCTTTGTGGGCTCGGGCGATGCCGCCCGGCCCGGGTTTGGATGGTTCTTCGGCCGCGATGCCCTGTGGTCGCTCTATGCCGTGAACAGCTACGGCGACTTCGCCACCGCGCGTCATGAATTCGAGTTCCTGCTCCACCAGCAGCGCGCCGACGGCAAGATCATGCACGAGCGCTCGCAGACGGCAGGCATGGTCGATTGGCAGTCGCTGCCCTACGAATACGCGTCGGCCGATGCAACCCCGCTGCTGCAGATGGCCGCCGACGACTACCTCAAGATCAGCGGCGACCTGCCCTTCATCCAGGCCAACTGGGAGCACTTCGAGCGGGCCTGGACCTTTGAAACCACGCACGACTCCGCCGACGGGATCTATAACAACGGCTCCGGCACCGGGTGGGTAGAGTCGTGGATTCCCAAAATGCCCCAGCAGGAGATCTACCTGGCCGAGATGGACGAAATGGCCAGCCTGGCCTTCGCCGACCTGGCGCGGGCCACAGGCCACTCCGACCTCGCAACTCAGGCTGCCCAACGCGCCCAGGCCCTGCACCGGACGATCGAGCGGGAATACGACCTGCCGGCGGCGCAGTTCTATGCCTTCAGCCACAATGCCGACGGCACGAACGACGACACGGCCACCATCTTTCCCTCGGTGGCTTGGTGGGACGGCAGCACCAGCCTGGATCACGCCGAGCCGATGATGCGCCGCTGGGCCTCGGCCGAATTCTCCACCGACTGGGGCGCGCGCCTGCTCAGCGACCGGGTCAGCTTCTACGACCCCATCAGCTACCACCAGGGAACCGTGTGGCCGCTCTTTACCGGCTGGCTGGCCGTGGCGGAGTATCGCGACCGGCACCCGCTGGCCGGATACGCGTCGCTGATGCAGAATGCCGATCTGACCTGGGCGCAGGACCTCGGCGCGGTCACCGAGCTGCTGTCAGGCCAGTACTACCAGGTGCTGGGCCGCAGCACCGCGCATCAGCTCTGGTCCTCGGCCATGGTCGTTTCGCCGGTGCTACGCGGCATGTTCGGTCTGAGCTGGGATGCGGCCGGGCACACCTTGACAGTGACCCCACAATTGCCCGCCGACTGGGATCAGGCCCGTCTGCTTCGTGTGCCCATCGGGACCGCGACAGTCGATCTGACCTTCACGCGTCGCGGCCGGGAACTGCTGGTAGAGACCTCGAGCGAAGACTCCAAGACCGTGAAGCTGGCTTCTCTTTCGCCGGGGGCAACCTTCAAGCAAGGGGCGCTGCATATTCCTCTGCCGCCCGTAGAGGTAGCGCTGTCGCACAAACTGCCTGAGTTCGGGGCTGTAACGCGGCAGTTGAAGGTCCTTGACCAACAAGTGACAACGAACGGGTTGCAACTGACGCTCTCCGCCCCGGCGTCGAGCCGGCAAACCTTCCTGCTGCGGGAGAACGAGTCCGGCCTCAACCTCCGCACCGGCGACGCGGAATTGGCCCCGCCACAAAACGGCCTTCGCAAGGTAACGGTCACCTTTCCCGTCGCCGCCGACGTCGATGGATACATCACAAAGACTGTAACGTTCAGCTGGTGATTCGCTGGGCTGCCAAGCTTCGATTTCACCAGGAAAGCGGATGCCCGACCCTTCCACGGCTTTATCGCGAAAGGGCTGGATGGAACGAAGTCCTTTGTTTTCAATGCCGTCGAAGAGCGGCCGCAGGTCTAACCTGTTTGTTTGCTATCGGCTATGCCAAAAACAGGGAGGGGGGTATATTCAGTTTTCGGCTCGTTTTCGGTCCCAAAGACGCTCGAAGAGGCCGTTCATTTCTCTATCGTGCGCCAATCGCGGCTAATTCTACGCAATTCCGACGGGGATCCGGGTGCGGAGCGGAGAATGGCCTTGTCGGCTGGAGAGAATCTGAAATGCCTCCAGACGCGATGAGTGCTTTCAGTTCGGTATCGTGTCCGGATTGGCGACAATCCAGGCGCATCGGCGATTCTGGAGCCTGCGGCGTTTTCGAGGACCGCCCCTGCAAGATCGCGGGGTTTTTCCCGCCACTTGAGGGCCGCGGTTACCCAGGTCCCCAAGTGCGATGGACCTGCACCCTTTTCGTGGCCCGGAATGTGTGCCAGGGCCACTGGCCTACTCGCCCCATATAGGTCAAGTGGCTTGAAAATCCGAATTAGGACACTACCGCACCCTCGACGATATTTACATGTTGAGGTTCCTGCGATTAGTGTAGGGTCTACTGTTGAGGCTGGCGCTCGGCGCCTAGAGAACACCATGGCTGGCACTAAAGCTCTGATTAAAGCCGAGTTGTTGGGCTGGGCGCGAAATCGCGCCAAGGTCGCGGTGGATGATGCCGCGAAGGCGGTGAACGTCGAGCCGGAAACGATCAAAGCGTGGGAAGCCGGAGACGAAAGCCCTACGGTCAGCCAGTTGCGGCACCTTGCGGGAAAGTATCACTTCCCGCTGGCCGTTTTCTATTTGCCGAAGCCGCCGGCCGACTTCACTCCTCTGAGGGATTTCCGCCGGCTGCCGGATGCGACAGACCGGATGATCAGCGCAGAGCTGGCCCAGCAGATCCGGAGCGCTCACGAACGGCGAGAGCTGGCGTTGGAACTGCGCGAGGATCTTGGTGAGCCAGTGCGACCGTTTCGGCTTAAAGCCACCCTCAAGGATGCGCCGGAAGTAATAGGCGAAGAAGTTCGCAGGTTTCTCGACGTAAACGACGCCGATCAGCGGAAGGCCGCAAAAGAGGATCGAGCCTTCGATTTCTGGCGGCGCAAACTGGAAGAAAAGGACGTTCTGGTTTTCGTAGTGAGCGGCGCGCAGGGCGTCGGTCTGGAAGAGATGCGCGGTTTCGCCATCGCACGACATCAAATGCCCGTCATCGACATCAACGGTCGGGATAGCCAGGGCGGCAAGTGCTATACCCTCTTGCATGAGCTGGCCCACGTCTTGCTTGGCGAGAGCGCGCTGACGAATGGGGACGGCGGGACAGCAGAGGAACAGAAGATAGAACGGTTCTGCGATGCCGTTGCTGCTGCTGCTTTGATGCCACGCGATCTCATGCTGTCGATCACACAGGTAAAACCGGCGGGTGAGCGGAATTGGAACGATTATGAGTTGGAGAGCCTTGCGAACGCAATAGGCGTCAGCCGTGAGGCGTTTCTGTTGCGCTTGGTCACACTGCGGCGCGCTTCGTGGGATTTCTACATGGCGAGGCGAAGGAAGTTCAAAGATGAGTATGAAGCCGCTGCGGCATCGAAGGCGGCGGCTCCCAAAAAGCCCATTGCGATTAAGCGCCCGATCCTACTGATGAGCTGGAACGGCCGGGGATTCACCCGTCTCGTGCTGCGCAGCTATTACGATCAGCGCATAACACTCAATGACGTTTCAAGCTATCTCGGCGCGAAGGTGAAACATATTCCGGCGCTAGAAAGGGCTACTTTCCAGCATGCGGAGTGATCCGCGCACGATGATCTATTGCGTCGATACAAGTTCGCTGATTGCTGCGTGGCAGGAACGCTACCCAATCGAAAACTTTCCCAAGTTTTGGGAACACATGGACGGCCTGATTAGGGACGGACGGCTGATTTCTCCCATCGAAGTTTTCAACGAAACAAAGAAGCGATCAGACGAGTTGCACATTTGGCTGAAAAGTCGGAAGAACTTCATGTTTCGAGAGCTGGACGATGAGTTACAGATCGAGGTCGCCAACGTTTTGCAGCGGTTCCCACGCCTCGTGGGAGATAAGAAGTTGCGCACCTCTGCAGATCCCTTCGTTATTGCCCTTGCACGAATTACGGGACATCAGCTCGTGACAGAGGAGAAGCCAACAGGCAGCCTGAACCGGCCAAATATCCCAGATGTGTGTGCTCAACTATCCATCTCCCCTATCGGCATCTTGCAAGTCATTCAAAGGGAGAAATGGGTGGCCGGCTGAAGGTCTGCCTGGATGCGCTCTCGGATTGGTCCTGCAAAGTCTCCCTCTCGAACGTAATCTGAAGCATACGTGCAGTGCCGGGCGTATGACAGGCTACTCGGACATAACGAAAAGCAACCGCAGATCCGCTGCCGCACTCACCCGCAATCGTTCACTTGGGCTCCGCTAACTCCCTGGCCTTGGCTCGCTCGGCCGCGGCGTCTTCTGTGCGCCCCTGGCGTTCATAAGCCACGGCAAGCTGTGCGTGGGCGTCGGCAAAGGTGGGGTCGTCGCCGATGGACTCCAGATAGCGCGCCGCCGCGTCGGCAATCTGTCCGCGCAGCAGCAACTGATTGCCGGCGTTGAGGGCAAACGACGCCTTCTGGCGGCTCACCGCTGAGCGGCTCAGCGCGGCGCCCTGGCGGCGATATTCCGCGGCCTCGGTGCGGTATTCCTTGGCCTGGTTGCGCAACGCCTCTGCCTTCTGCGGGTCGCCTGCCGCTTCAGAGGCCGCCGCCTCGGCCAGCGCGGCACTGGCTTGCTCGGCCAGCACCCCGGCCACGGTAATGCGCGGCCCGGGCTGACCGGGCTGCAAGGGGATGGCGCGCAGCAGGGCGTCTTTGGCTTCCTCAAGCCGCGAGTCCTGCTTCAGCGTGCTGCCAAGTATGGCCCAGGCGTCGCCGTTGTCCGGCCGCAGGGCTACGGCCTTCCTCAGCTCCACCACCGCCTCGTCGAGCTTGCCGATTTGCATATAGAGAATGCCCAGCGTATACGGCGGATCGGGCAGCGCGGGATCCATTTGCCCGGCCTTGGCTAACTCCGCCGCCGCTTCGTCCATGCGGTCTTTGAACTTGTAGCCAAGGCCCAGGTCGTAGTGCAATTGGGCATCGTTCGGGTCCAGTTCCAGCGCGTGCTTGAAATCGCCAATGGCGTCGTCGAAGGCCGAGAGCTGGATATGCGCCACGCCCAGGTCTTTCCAGATCACCGCGTCGCCGGGCGAGTTGGCCAGCGCGCGCTGAAAGTCGCCCAGCGCCTCCTTGGCTTTGCCGGTCAGGGTGAGCGCCAGTCCCAGGTTGGTCAATGCGCTGGTGTTTTGAGGCTCGTGCTGCAGGGCCGCCTGAAAGTAGGGAATCGCCTCCTGCTGGCGTCCCATGCGTTGCAGCGCCATGGCTAAATCGTTTTGCGCGCCCGGCAAATCGGGCTCCAGCTTCACGGCCTGTTCGAGATGCGGCACTGCATCCTCGTCGCGATTCACGGCCGCCAGCGTGCGCCCATATTCGGCTTGCGCCGGGGCGTTCGCTGCGTCCTGTTTCACGGCTGCTTCGAGAGTCTGCAAGGCCTCATCGAATCGCTGCTCGTGCCGGTAGACAACCCCCAGGTGGACCCGCGAAGGCAGGTAGGTAGGGTCCGCTTGCAGGGCATGTTCGAAGCGGCTCCGAGCCTCGCTCCAGTTGCCTTCGAGGGCGTAAAGCGACCCGATGGCGTCGTCCAGATCCGGGCGGCTTCCACCATGCGCTTCGGCAGCCTTGAACAGCTCAATCGCCCGTTCCTGCTTGCCCGTCGCCGCCAAGGCTCGGGCAAGGTTGGTTTCCTCTCCCGCATCGCCCGACTTGAGCTTCAAAGCCGCTTCGAGCTCGGGAATGGCATCGGCCGGCTTGCCCAACTCCAGCAGAGCTGCCCCCAGCGCCTCGTGGCCTTCCGGAATCCCTGGCGCCAGGCGAACGGCCTCGGCAAACCGCGCCCGAGCCACTTCCAGTTGCCCGGCCTGCAGAGCCGCATATCCGGCGCGAAAGGCCGTGTCCGCGCGCTTCAGCGGCGCAGGCATTTTGCCCTGCGGAGCTTGCGCGGCAGACGTCCAAGGCAGTAGTGCAGCGAGGCTGAACGAAAGGGCTAGAAGAATCGTGCGGCTGGCGCGCATGGGCTACTTTCCTGCCGCTTTCGGCAACTGCCTGTGCTGAATGTCCACGCCGGTCTGAAACTCGCGATTGGCTTCAGCCAACTGTCCAGTGGCCTTGTAGGCTTGGCCCAGCAGATTGTGGGTGATGTAGTTCGAAGGGTCCATCTTCTCGGCGTGATCCAGGTAATGCAGAGCCTGAATGGGGTGCTTGAGCTGGAGAAAAGTCTGGCCCAGCAGGATATAAGGCGCGGTGGCCGCCGGCTCCAGCAACACGGCACGGTTCAGCGCTTGCTGGGCGTCGTTCAATTGCCCGTTGCGCAGGTACGCGTCGCCCAGGCGGTCATACAAAGCGCCGTTCAGCGGATTGATCTTGCGCTCGGCCTCGAATTCCTTGATGGCTCCGGCCAGATCGCCCTTGGCCAGGGCTACCTCACCCAGCAGTTGATGGGCCAGGGGCAGGCCGGGGTTGATGGCCAGCGCCTGGTTGGCCTGGGCAGCAGCCTCGGCGGCAAACTCGCGGCGCAGCAACAGGCGGCCGGCCAGCAGGTAGGCCTCCGCCGAGTCGGGACCAAACCCGTATTGCGCCGCGAAGGCGTGCCGCGCATCGTCGTAGCGCCGGGCGTCGGCATAGCACAGCGCCAGCACGTATTCGGGATCGATATTGGCGCGCTCCACGGCGGCGTGTGCCTTCTCCAGGAAGGGAATCGCCTCGTCGCCGTGCCCGAGGCGGAACAGGCTCACCCCGTGCATCTCCATGGACTCGCGATCTTCGGGGTCCTGGGCCACTGCCTTGGTGAATGCGTCGATGGCCTGGGGAAACTGTTCGCGCTGATAGAAGATGATTCCGCGCAACCGCTCGACGCCGGCCTGCTCGGGCGTCTGCGCTGCCAGCGCATCCAACTGCGCCATGGCCTTGTCGAGCCGCCCCCGCGCCGCCAGATCCTGGGCCGTCTCGAAAGCAGAAGGCGCGGGCGCTTCCGCTGCATTGCCCGATTGCGTCGCCGGTGCCTGTGCGCCGGCCGCAACGGTAACAAGTGTAAGCAGAAGTGCGAAGACAATCATTCGCTGCATAAGCGAAACCTTTCTTGCAGTGTAATCCCCGGTACGGCGGACCAGCGAGTTAGTGGTGTGTCTCACTCATCGGGTCAGTTTCAATTGACCAAAGGACGGGGCGGATTTGAAAGCGAATTCCCTCGGGGGCTAAAGCCCCGCTGATTCTGCGGGTCTTATGTACGGGCTGAAGCCCGTACCCTTCAAGACCGATAAACAACGATCTGCTTGAGACAGACCACTAGCGAGCTAGCGAGACAACTTATGACGGTGTCTGACGCGTTTGATATTGAGGCTGTAGGGCCCCAAAAAACGAGGGGAGCCGAAGCTCCCCTCGCGGTTGGTTGCGGTTCCAATCAAACTAGAACTGCACGCGCAGCGAAAATTCCAACTGACGCGGTCCGCAATCGTTGCCGGGGCCGCAGCCGCCACCCTCACCGCCGATGGTTCCCGTCGACTCGATGTTGCCGCCGGGGTTACCCGCAGTGATGTGGTTGAAGGCGTTGAAGGCATCCATGCGGAACTTGGTCACGATGCTCTCGTGGATGGTAAAGGCCTTGGTGAGGCCAAGGTCGGTAGAGAAGAATGTCGGGCCGCGGTAGGTGTTCAGTCCGGCGTTGCCGTAGTTATCCAGTCCGGGGTTGCTGAAGCCAGAGGCTGCGCCGGCGGCAGCGTCAATCGGATTGGTAATGTCGCCAGAAGCGCCCGCTGAGCATCCCGTATGCGCGCATGGAATCTGTTGTGTATAGAAGGTGCGGTTGCCGGTACCTGTGCCGTTTGGCACGTACTTCGTCAGGCTGGTTGACATCTTCTTTGACGAATTCGGTGCCGCCCCTCCGCTGGTTGCCGGGTTTGGCGTGTCGTTTACGTTGGCGCCGCTGTTGTTGTAGTTAACGGTGAACGGCAACCCACCCGACCAGCTCATGACCCCGCTCAACTGCCAACCGCCAATAATCAGATCGGTAGCACGATTGGCGTCGGGAACGAACTGCTTGCCCTTGCCGAATGGTAGATCGTAGCTGCCGTACATGGTCAGTTGTTGATCGCGAACGTTGCTGTCACGCAGATGGGGCAGGACGTGGCTCCAGGTCCAGAGATTCGAGGTATCTGCGAAGGCGCTGGCCCACTGGTAGTTCGCCGTCACCGCAAGACCCTTCTTCATTTGCTCGGCAAGGGTAACTTGAAGGGCGTCGAATTCGGTGTTCTCCGTGTCGCCCCTGTAGGCAATGCTGTTGGTCCACCCGCAGGCGCCCGCGGGGAGCGGAACCGTGGGATAGGGCGAACCCGGAGAGGTGTAGTTGGGGTCAGAGCAGGCCGGCAGTTTGGCTGCGAAATAGCGTTGCAGAAGGTTGTTGGTCTTGGTGCCTCCGTTGGCCGCGATGGTGCCGGAAGGTACCGAAGGGTCGTAATGCAGGCTTTGTCCGGTAGCGGAGTTGGCGCCGGGCAGGGTGACGAAAGATTCGTTGGGGTTGGTGCCGTTGCTGTCGCCGTCACCCAGTGTGTGTGTGCCCTTGTTGCCGACATACGCCACGGTCAGGGCGAGGGTGGGAGTCAGGGCGCGCTGCACGCTCAGGTTCCAGGCATCGATGGTCGGGAAGTTGAGCGGATTGGCGCGGGCGCTGGAACTGACAGACGCCCCCGGATTTGGCAGAAGCCCGCTGGCGGGAGTCGCAATTGGCGCGTAGGGTGTCGGTCCCACGGCCAGGCCGTTCGTTGCTGTTGGGCTCTGTGTAAAGGAATCGCCTTGGGTGGTTGGCGAATTGATCTGCTGGTTGGCCAGAACTGGAATGTTCTGGGTCACGGTGTGGCCGAAGATCGATCCGAAGACGCCGGTGTCAAAGCTGCGTCCGTAACCGGCGCGGACGACCGTCTTGGGGTCGAACTGGTAGGCTACACCGATTCGAGGCGCAAACTGTTTGCCTTGGGAGATGCTCCACCCGAGGTTGGAAGCCACGCTGCCAATGCCGGCCACGTGCAGATAGCCATCGTTGAGGTTGAGCAAAGCGCCGTTTCCCGGCCCATTGACCGATTCAGGGAAGTAGATTTCCCATCGGACGCCAAGATTCAAGGTCAGGCTTCGAGTGGCGCGCCAAGTGTCCTGCGCATAAAAGAATGTGCGCTTCTGGAATTCCTTGGCGTTGGTTGAGGTTGAAACGTAACGGTTGAAGCTGGTTACATCACCCAGCAGGAAGGTCGCGAATCCCAGACCTGCGCTATTATTCGCGGGGTTCTCGGTCGGGCCGGGGGCAAAGTTCAACAGGCCTGCGCGGTCGTTGTCTGAAGGCACGCGGAGGTTACGGCCATAGCGAAGATCGGCGCCCACCTTCACGGAGTGGTTGCCTATGATCCGCGTCCAGTTGTTCACGATCTGGAACTGGTCTTCCCGTTCGGTCAAGGGGCAGTTGCATCGGTTCACGTTCAAACCGTCGCCATAGACGGTCCCGTTGGTGCCGCCGCTGCCGCCAGGCAGGTTTGTGATGTTGAATCCGGGCGAGCCGGAGGTGATATTTCCGCCGATGTTGATGCCGGGGATCTTGAGCGTGTCCGAAGCGAAGTTGGTGCCCTGGTCATGCTTGGTGTCGATCACGTTATACCGGTAATAGCCCAGCCGGAAGTCGGTGAGCAGCTTGGGAGTCACGGCGATATCCATGCCGGAAGCCAGGCTGTCGTTGGCGCCATTGGAGTTGCCGCCGTAGTTGTTGATGCCGAATCCCGGGCCGCCGGCCGCACCGAACATCACGGTGCCGGAGAGAGTATCCCAAAACCGCGAGAAGCGCTCAAACGCATGCATTTTCTCGTTGATGGTCCAGTCCGCGCGCTCTGTCCACTGGTTGCTGTTGAACAGTCCGGTTCCCGGTTCGTTGAAGTTGCTATCCAGACCGTTGTCTTTGCCAACCCCGGTTCCCAGCGCGATGCCCTTGGTAAATGGCTCCAGAATCTTGAGCAGCGCCAAGGTTTGCGGAGAGAGAAGCGATGTGGGAATCACGTTGCAGGGGAATGGTTGGCCAATTGCACCCGTGGAGCCGCAACCCGGGCTGACCCCTTGATTCGTGTTGTTGTAGATTGTGCCGTTGGCGCCAATTCCGGTCAGGTATTCGCTGAAGTCCGCGCCTGTATACCCGGCCGCTTTTTGAGCTGTGCTGGTCGTGTTCATCCCCAAAGCGCTGTCAGCAAGCAGGTTGGTGGGCAAGGTGTCGGTGGCTGCCGTACCGACCTTCTGACGTTGTGCCTCGTAGTTGGCGAAGAAGAAGATCTTGTCCTTCTTCACCGGGCCGCCGATTGAGCCGCCAAAGCGATTCTTCAGTCCGGCTACTACGCTGCCGGGAGCTTGCGAATAGGGGTCGCGAGCTACGTTGGCATTGCCGGTCCTGAAGTCATAGGCGCTGCCGTGGAAGTTGTTAGAGCCCGAACGGGTCTGCGCAGTTACAACCGCGGATACCGCCTTGCCCAATTCGGCGTCAAAGTTCTGCGTGGTGATCTTGGTCTCGGTCACCGCGTCCATGGCGGGGTTGATGA
>CAZLMY010000048.1:0-35266 GCA_964560845.1 uncultured Occallatibacter sp.
AGCGAAAGCGCACGCCCTCGTCGCTGACCTTGCGCAACTGGCTGAGGCTGAATACCTGAAAGCCGCCGGAGTCGGTGAGCATGGCTCGCGGCCAGCTCATGAAGCAGTGCAGCCCTCCCATGCGGCGGATGGGCTCGTGGCCGGGGCGCAGGTAGAGGTGGTAGGTGTTTCCCAGGATAATCTGCGCGCCCAGGGTCTCCAGCACGTCCTGAGGAACGGCTTTCACCGTGCCGAGGGTCCCGACCGGCATGAATACCGGGGATTCGACGATCTGGTGGGGCAGGTGGATTTGTCCACGCCGTCCGCCCGCTTCGGTTTCTGCAAGGATGTTGAATTCGAGGCCCACTCAACGATTCTAGCCGGTGCTCCACCGGTCGCTTTGGAGCCGCACCACGGTGTCTGAATCTGCGCTCGAACCGCCCTTCGGCCCGCGTACCCCATGTCGCGCTTTTGAGACATGGGAAGCTACCAACCGGGCTGCAGTCTCCCCGCTCCCGGGTACGACAATGTCCGGCGCGATCTCGGCGAGGGGGATCAGTACGAAGGCGCGCTGGACCAGGCGCGGGTGGGGAATCTGCAAGTCCGGCTCATTCACAGTTCTGTCCCCGAAGAGCAGAATGTCCAGGTCCAGCGTCCGCGGGCCGTTGGTGAATCCAGACAGGCGATTGCGGCCAAATTCCAGTTCAAGGGCTAACAGACCCTCCAGCAGTTGTTGCGGCTCCAGCTTCGTCTCCAATGCGAGGACTGCGTTTACAAAGCGTGGCTGTTCGGTAAACCCTACCGGCTCAGTGGAGTAAAGCGAAGAGCGGGCCGCCACATGGCCCAGAGATTCCAGGCGTTGCGCAGCCGCAGCCAGCGTTGCTTCCGGCGCTCCCGCCCAACTGGGAAGGTTGCCGCCCATTCCGATGTAGGCCATTTGCATGTGTTTCAGACTATCGCGGGAGGCAGTTGAACCTCACTGGGGTGAACGGCGGTTATGCCGGGGAAGCGCAAAAAGTCCTGCGCATTCAGAGTGAGAATGTGCGTCAACCCATGGGCCTGCATGACGGCGACAAGCCGCGCACTCTGTGCGTAATCGCTAGCTGCCGCCAAATTGGATAGACCTGATCGTTCTCCGGCAGCAAGGTCATGGTGCTTTCGATATATTCGGCGGATTTGCGAGCATCTGCGATTGAGAGGCCATAGCCGTTCCGGAGGAGCGGCCGAGTACAGACATTCCAAAACTCTGCCATGTTCTGCAGCGAGAAACAGGCTTCGATGCCGCGCCTCTCCAACTCATTGAGCGCCCTTCCAATAAGTTGGTGCTGGAGATCGCCCTGGCGAAAGATCCGCAGCAGAATGTTGGTGTCGATCAGGTACATCGAGGTTGGCACGGTCAGTCGTGATCCGGATAGAAACTTTCGCGCGTGTATGCTTCGTCGGGGAGTTGAGGTATCTTCTCAGAAAAGGCGGACATCTTTCGCAAAAACGTCTCCATATTCATTCTGTTCATCGGCCGGACTGGAGCGCCGGCTGCGGGAGCCGTGCGCGCCGCGTCTTCGATAAGTCTCTGGACGAAACTCTCCGGGCTCTGTCCACCCGCCTCCACCCGGGCGGCGAATTCATCCGGGATGTTGACCGTAATCTGCATGGCAAGAGCGTAGCAGGGGTTTTGGAAAAAGGCCAGTCACTGCGGGGGTCGAAAGCCAGCCCCCGAATGCCCATTTTGTGCCAATGTCTTCGGCAGCGGGAAGTCTCCGGGGCGATTCTGGTAGCATCCCTTTTGGAGACTTTTCAGGATGGATCCTCTTACCAGTGCGGGCCTCGGCGCCCGCCGCAATGAAGACATCGCTCTCGACCTGCTCAAATTTGTAGCCGGAACCGCCGGAGTTGGCCGTCCCGCCGCGGGCTCAACCGGTTTCAGCGGAGCTTCCGCGCCCAAGCCGGAGGAGCACGTGACGCAGTTGCTGGAACTCTATAGCCGCTGCCTGAAGGCCGTGGAAGGCCGTGAGCCGGAACTGGCATTCCCGGCGCCGCAGCAGGCAAGCATCGGGCCGGAAACCGGGGCAGTGCGATAGCCGAAGAACCCATTCTGCGCGTTGCTGTCGCCGGCGCCGGCGCATTTGGCCGCAACCACCTCCGCGTCTATCGCGAGTTGGAGACGGCTGGGCTCGGTGTCGCCCTGGTGGCGGCTGTCGAACCGGATGCGGCCCGTGCCGCCGAGACTGCGGCCAAGTACGAAATCCCCGTCTTCGGCACCGTCGACGCGTTGCTGGCCGCGGATCTGAAGCTGAACGCCGCTACCGTCGCCGTGCCCACGGTCCACCATCACGCTGTGGCCTCGGTGTTGCTGGATGCGGGCCTCGATCTGCTGGTGGAGAAGCCTCTGGCCGCCACCCTGGCTGAAGCCGACGACCTGCTTGCCCGCGCCGAAGACGGCAAGCGCATTCTGCAGCCCGGTCACTTGGAGCGCTTCAACCCCGCCGTCCTGGCTGTCGAATCGCAGTTGCACCGTCCCATGTTCTTCGAGTCGCACCGGCTCTCTGTCTTTACGCCGCGCTCGCTGGATGTGGATGTAGTGCTTGACCTGATGATCCACGACCTGGACATCGTGCTGACCTTCGCCCATTCGCCGGTGCGGGAGGTGCGGGCCGTGGGCCTGCCGATTCTATCGCACAAGGTGGATATCGCCAATGTGCGGGTGGAATTCGACTCAGGCTGCGTAGCCAACTTCACCGCCTCGCGCGTCTCGACGGAGCGGGTCAGGAAGCTGCGCTTCTTTGAGCCTCGCCAGTATATTTCCATCGATTATGCCCGGCAGGATCTGCTGGCCATCCGCATCGATCCGGATTCCGCCGGCTCGTCCGCGGATCGATCCAAACTGCTGGCATCGCTTCCGCCCCACATTGCCGCGCTGATCCCGCCGCAGATCGCCGCCGACCTGGTGGCGGGCAAGATCGACCCGGCCGTCATCGCCAAGTTTGCCGCGGCCGCCGGAATCGATCCGGGGTTAGCGGCGCAATTTGCCGCACCAACCGGCCCGGCTCCCGGGCTTTCGTTCGTGAAGCCTGCAGTCACGCCAGGGGAACCGTTGCGGCTTGAGATTCTGTCGTTTCTGGATGCGGTGCGGACGCGCAGGGCACCGCGGGTGACCGCCCGCCAGGGCCGCAATGCACTGGAACTGGCCCTGCAGATCCAGGCCACCATGGTGGCTCACGCCGATCGCGCCGGATTGGGCGATTTCTTCAATCCTGGCGCGTAGCTTACACGAGTGCGGTTAGCCGGTCCGGCTGGTGCAGCGTCACCAGGGAGTCCTCGATTGAGATCCAGCCATCTTTGCGGAACTGGCCCAAGGTGCGGGTGACGGTTTCGCGGGTGGTGCAAGCCATCGAGGCCATCTCTTCGTGGGTCAACAGCAAAGGAAAGCGGAAGTCGCCATTGGTGAGGTGTTCGCCAATCTGATGAGCCAGTTCGATCAGCAGGCGGCCCAACCGGGCGGCCACTGTCTCGGAGAGGGATATGCGGCAAGCGTCCTGCAAGGCGAAGCGATATTCCTGGCAAATGCACTGCACCGCGCGCATCTGCGCCTCTTTGTGGGTGCGCAGGAAGCTCAGGAACCGCTCCCGCTCGACCGGGCGCAATTGGGCCGTGGTGAGCGACTCGGCGGAAACCTCGTAGACCCCATGGGCCAGAACCGCGTACAAGCCCAGCATGGAACCCGGGCCGGCGACGCGGACAATCATCTGGCGGTCTTCGTGGCGCCCGGCGGTGAGTTTCAAATAGCCGCTACAGATAAGGTAGAGGCAGCGCGAATCCTCGCCTTGAGAGAACAGGGTCGCCTGAGCCGGAAGAGTGACCGTGCTGGTGACCAATTCCAGGTCGGCAAGAACCGCGTTTCCCAATGAACAGAACCAGCCGGGCCTGCGATTGCCACAGACTGCACAACCGGCCAATGTCGGCTCCGAACCGTGCTTATGCCGCGACGGCGCTGTTGGGGCGATTTCTGTTTCTGCCATGGTGTTGCCTCTTCCGATGCCGGTGCGGCACTGTGTCCTCGGCTGGATCGCTGGCCCGCGCGGCGGCAAGGGCTTGCATGCTGACGAGAAACGGTCCGGGACATCCGGAATTCAGGCTCTTGCTCCTTCAAAGTCTGCCGGAGGCCTTCCCGCCATGGATGTGACGAGGCTCACGTGTATGGTGTTCAACGGCAACCTCCCACCGCAGGCCACCTTGCTGGCCCTGCTCGTCCGTCATTTTCCGCATCCTCTCAAGGGCACACACCCGAAAGGGCCGAGAGAATTGACCTTGTGCACCCCTGCGCCGAATTCGACGCCATTTGAGCATTACGGTACAGATGGGCAAGCGCGCCCTGTGTTCCCCTGCATCTGGCGTATCCCCACTCAGCCGCACTATTTCCAACGAGTCAATGGAACTTCGCCTCGGAGCCTGGATTTGCCGCGGCCGCTCTCGATCGGGAACCGGCGGTCCGGAACACGTTCATTCAGGAAATAAAGGAGAGAGAGCGTTCTTTTGTCGAATGTGATATGCGTCACCGTTTGTGTTTGAAAGAAATCGTAGGATTCTCCCCAAGAAGGGATGCTCCGCACATTTCCCCCCTTCGCCATGAGTGCCGGCGTTCCGTTCGCCAAACCTGTTGTCCCATAAAGGGTTCCAGGTGTAAAGATCCGATACCCAGGCACCGATGATTCAGATGAGCGAGAAAACAACCAAGGCGGTACTTTGCATGCAGATGGTAGGTCCAGTAGCGCGATTGCCAATCAGTGCGACCCCGAGGTGGAAACCGGGGCCGCGAGCCTGTTTGATGTTGATACTGGGCGCAAGCGTTCTATGCGCTCAAGCTGTTGCTGCCGGGGCTCCCAAGGGCGAGGCGGGTTCCAAACCAGCGGCTGTTGAGACCAAGGCGTCGGCGCCTGGCGATTTCGTCGGAGCCGAAGTTTGCGCCACGTGCCATGAAGAAGTTGCCAAGGGGTTCGCCTCCAATCCCCACAGCAAACTGGCCGAAGCGCACGGCAAGAGCGGCATCACCTGCGAAGGTTGCCACGGCGCTGGCAAGGCGCACGTGGAAGGTGGCGGCGATAAAACCAAGATTTTCAACCCCGCTGAGGCCACGGCCAAGGAAGTCGACCAGAAGTGCCTCGGCTGCCACCAGGGCAAACACGCCAATTTCGAGCGTTCGGCTCATGGCGAAAACAACGTGAGCTGCATTGGCTGCCACAGCGTTCATGCCAGCGGCGCCAACGAATCTCTGCTCAAGGCCCCTCAGCCTAGCCTCTGCTACCAGTGCCACACCGACGTCAAGCCGCAGTTCTCCATGCCGTTTCACCATAAGGTCAACGAGGGCCTGGTGCAGTGCACCGACTGCCACGATCCCCACGGCAGTTTTGAGAAGAAGGGCCTGAAGTCCGCCGCTCAACAAGATGCAGTGTGCGTCAAGTGCCATACCGAGGCCGCTGGGCCGTTTGTCTACGAGCACGCCGTGGTCAAGACCGAAGGCTGCACCGCCTGCCATAGCCCGCACGGAGGCCCCAATCCCCGCCTGCTGAACCGGGCCAATGTCAATACCATTTGTCTGCAGTGCCATTCGCCGTCGACCAACTTCACCAGCTTTACGCCGGCTGGCCCGGCGCACAATCAGGCTGCCCAATATCAATCCTGCTTGATTTGCCATACGGCCATTCATGGCTCCAACGTCAGCAGCGTGTTCTTCAACCCTAACTAAGGAAAGGGGGCGAGCGATGACAGTACAGACGAATTCTCAGAAGTGTCTGGGCAGGTCGTCGACCGGGACGTTTGTTGCCCGGTTGAGCTTCCTTACCCTTGCAGCCACGATGCTCACAGGCGGCGCATCCGCCGGTTTTGGACAATCCCAATCAACTGCGGCCAAGCCGGACGCGGTCAAGCCCGCGGCCCCGGCGGAGGTCAAAGCCGGGAGCTACCTCGTACATCAGTCTCTTGAAGTGGGCGGGCGCATCACCAGCGTCACCGGCAGCCAGTCCATGTGGGACACCCTGGTCAACCAGGGCAGCGGCGGACGCATTCTCGGCCAGTCGCTCGACATGCACTCTACCGACACCCACAAGACGCCGTTCTTCGACTCGCTGTCAACTTTCAGCAACGGCTACGGCGGCGATCCGTACAACGTCACGCATTTGAAGATGTCCAAGGGCAGGTTCTACGACTTCGCCGGCAGCTTCCGGCGCGATCGCAACTACTTCGACTACAACCTGCTGGATAATTCCCTGCTGACCACCGGCACCGCGACCGCGCCTCCGCTGGTCACCGAGAACGATTCGCTGCACCTGTTCAACACCGTGCGGCGCAACCTGGATACCGAACTGACGCTGTTTCCCATTTCATTCATCAGCTATCGGGCCGGGTACACTCACGGCACCCACGAGGGGCCGACCTACTCCTCGATCCACAACGGCGGCGACGTGCAGGTCCTCAATTATTTCCGCAACGCCGAGGATACCTACACAGCCGGCATCGACGTGAAACCCGCCAAGCGGACCACCATCAGCTACGACCAGTTCCTGGTCTACTACAAGGGAGATTCGAATTTCTCGCTGGCCGGGGCCAATTACACCCTGTCCAATGGAGCACCTGTCTCTCTGGGCGTGGATGTTCTGGGCGGGAACACTACCTGCGGCAGCGCCACCGCCAAGCCCGTCTCCACTCTTGGACCGGAAGTTTCGGCCTCCGGCGTGGTCAATCCCTATTGCACTGGAACCCTGGTGCAGAGCCAGACGGCGCCCACCCGCACCAGCTTCCCTACCGAGCAGGTGCGCTTCAGTTCGCATTTCTTTGACAAGATCGCGTTCAACGGGCGCTTCCTTTATAGCGGCGCCACCAGCACGGTCAACAGTTTCAACGAGACCTTCAACGGGCTCGGCCGCGGCAACGTGCGCCAAACCATCGAAACCGGCTCCGGAGCCAACGGTCAGTTCGCCAACAACAAGCGCATCCGCAGCGACGGCGATGTGGGGTTGGTGGCCGAACTCAGCAAGATCTTCTCGGTTTCCGATTCGGTCATCGTCTGGAACACGCGGACGGAAGGCTATTCCAACAACACTACGCAAACCTGGACCGGCGTGGCCGGGTCGGCAGCCACCAAGACGGCGCCCGCGGTGCCCACAACCTCCATGTTGACGCCGCTCAGCGATCCCTCGATAACGGTCACCAACGTCGCTGCCATCGCTACGGGCAACCTGGATGAGAAGGTGGCGCAAAACACCGTCCTGGCCACGGCTGCCATCGGATCGCAAGTCAAGGTCTCCGGTGGGTGGCGCTACAAGAATCGCGAGATCTCCGACCCACACGCTACCAACCTCACCTGGACTGAAAATGGAGCCATCGCCGGCGCCGTGATTCAGCCTTCGCGCATGGTTCGGCTGAATGTCAACTTCGATTCGATGAGTTCGAAGTTCGACTCGGGAACCGCCGTTCTTGCGGAAACAACCCCGTCTACCACGCTGCTGTCGGCGAATACTTTCACCCGCACGGCTCCGGACAAGAGCTATCACTTCCGCGCGCGCGCCCTCATCAAGCCGGCCAAGTGGATCGACTTCGCCATCACGGGCAACGATTACTCGGCCAAGAACGACGATCCGCAAGTCAATCACACCGAACACAACCACGACTTGAGCTTCGCCGCCAACTACACCCCTGTGGAAGGGTTCACTTTCAACTTCAACTTTGCCCACGACGATGTCTTTTCACAGACCGATCTCTGCTACATCTTCGTGGCCACGACGACCACCAACCCGCCTGTATCGCTTCCCTCCGGAGCACTCGGCTCGACCGGAACCTGCCTCAAGACGGCGACTAACCCGGAAGGCACGCTCACCACGGCGGCCGCCTCGTCGCAACTCTACCTGGGACACGGTACCTACGACGCGCCCAGCAACTTCTTTGCCGGCGCCATCGATTGGTCGCCTTCCAAGTACTTCCGCTTGAATGCCGGCGCCCGTCTCAATGCCGTCAGCGGTTCCGCGGAGATGCTCAATCCGCTCATGGTTCCCGGAGCCCTTCAATCGAGGTATTACACGCCTTTTGCCGATCTGTTGGTCAACGTGGCTTCGCAATGGGCATGGCATGGCAACTGGATCCACAACGAATACGACGAGAGGGGACCGTTAGGCTCCCTGGCGCCGCGCAACGTCAAAGGCGACACTCTCACGCTGGGTGTGAAGTACGCTTTCTAAAGCCGGGCGAACCAGGCAGTAGCCCGGTTCGCCCGTACAACCCGCTGCGAACTCCTGAATTTCGGGTAATTCGCATGGGATCAGCGCCATGGAGCATTTTTTTTAGCCGGTGTCACACAGGAAATCGGCCGCCCACGGGTACACTGACCCCAGCTATTATCCGAGGGGTTCCCACGATGCGAAAGACCATCCGAATTCAGGTGGCGTTGGCAGTTGTGTTTCTAATGTCCAGCGTTATGTGCTTTTCCCAGTCCAGCGGGGAGGCGGTTTACACGGCCAAGTGCCTCAGCTGTCACGGAGCAAACGGGTTGGCCCAAACAATTCTCGGCAGGGCGTTAAAGGTCAAGCCGGTCGACGATCCAGCGGTGAAGAAGTTCACCTTTGCCGAGATGATGGACGCAACAAGGAACGGCATCGGCAAAATGCAGCCGTTCAAGGACAAACTTGATGATTCGCAGATCAAAGATTCGGTTTTGTATTTCCGATCGTTGATCAAGTAAGAGACAATCGGCGCAGCTCCCGGAATCCAGAGGGTTGCGCCTTTTCTCTGTGAGAAGGTTGAAACTGCCCTTTCGGTGGAAAGAATGCAAACCGAGGCAGGGTTCCAGAAGCATTCCAGGCGGAGGGCGCATCCCCATGCAACCTGGCCGTTCCCGGAATAGAGGAGTTTTTCAATGACAAGAACCATGAGGTCCCAGGTGGTGTTGGCCGTTGTTATTTCCATGGCCAGCGCCTTGAGCTTCGCACAGTCCGGTGGCGAAGCGACTTACAAAGCCAAGTGTCAAATGTGTCATGGCGCCACAGGCACCCCAAGTACAGGGATGGCCAAGATGGGCATCAAGCCGGTCTCCGATCCGGACATCAAGAAGCTCACTGTCGACCAGATTGCCACCGTCGTCAAGGCCGGCAAAGGCAAGATGAAGCCGGTTGCCGGACTCAGCGATGCCCAGGTCCATGACGTATCGGTCTTCTACAAGGGTCTCAAGTAGACCGTACGATCCACCGGGGCAACAAAAAAGGCCCGCCAGCTTTGGCGGGCCATCCATTTCCATCTGGGGGTCAAAGTGACGTTCTTTCAACGATTCCGTGAGAGCTGGGTTCGACCGGCATTGTTCTTCGGCAACAACCCCATCAGTCTCGCCGGCGGCGCCATTACCAGCGCGTCGGGCGTGACCATGATCGGTTATTGGCTGGTCGAGATTCTCGGCCGCCCCAACGACAACCCCTACCTGGGCATCATCTTCTTCTTGTTGCTGCCTGGCGTCTTTATTGCCGGGCTGGCCATGATTCCGATCGGCGTCTATCTGCGCCGCAAGGTACTGCAAAAGGCGGGCCAGATCCCCGCCGAATTCCCCAAGGTCGACTTCAACGACCGCATGTTCCGCCACGGCGTCGACATTGTGTTGATTGCCACCATCGTGAACCTTCTGGTGGTCTCCATCGCCAGCTATCGCGGCGCGGCCTATATGGATTCCCCCCAGTTCTGCGGCCAATCGTGCCATGTGATGCACCCGGAATACACCGCTTACAAGATCTCCGCGCACTCCCACGTGGCTTGCGTCGATTGCCACATCGGATCCGGCGCAGCCTCTTATTTCCGCGCCAAGGTCAACGGCACCAAGCAACTGCTTGAAGTCGCATTCAACCGCTATCCCACGCCGATTGAGTCTCCGGTGCAGAATCTTCGGCCTGCCCGGGACATTTGCGAGGGATGCCATACGCCGGCCCGCTTCATCGGCGAAAAACTGCTGGTGAAGTCTACTTTTGCCGACGATGAGGCGAATACCGAGACGCAGTCCGTTGTGGTGCTGCATCTGGGCGGCCGCGACTCGCTCTCTCATTTGACAGGCATTCACGGCGTGCATTTGGGACACATCGAATACGTCACCACCGATCCCACGCGCACCACCATTCCCTGGGTCCAGAAGCATAACGACGACGGTTCGGTAACCGAATTCACCACTGCCGCCGCGGGTGCGGGCGTACCCAAGGGTGAGCGCCGCGTGATGGATTGCGTCGACTGCCACAATCGCGCGGCACATACCTTTGTAACCGCGGAAGACGCCATCAACCGCGCCATGGCCGAAGGCGCCGTCAGCCCCGAGTTGCCCTGGGTTCACAAGGAAGGCCTGGAACTGCTCAAGGCCAGCTACGCTTCGCAAGCCGAGGCCAGTACCAAGATTCCAAGCCAACTCAGCGCTTTCTATCGCACCCAGCATCCTGAGGTGCTGCAGGCAAAAGCCGCGTTGGTGGCCTCTGCCGGGCAGGCACTGGTTGGCCTTTACAGCCAGAATGTCTTTCCGGACATGAAGGTAACCTGGGGAACGCACCCCAATCACATCGGCCACATGGCCTATCCCGGCTGCTTCCGTTGCCACGATGGCGACCACGCGACCAAGGATGGCAAGAGCAGCATCACCCAGGATTGCGCCGCCTGCCACAACCTTTTGGCGGTCGACGAATCCAAGCCCAAGGTGCTTTCCGACCTCGGCATTCAATAGCGAGCTCCCCACAAAACTGGGTGCCCCACCCTCGCGACGGGTTTGTTTTTTGTCGCCAGGGTGGGCTGCCTCCGGCCCAAATCGAAGATCAAGCGAGACAGTCCCTCAGTCCCTGGTCCCTGTTCCCTTTTGCCTGGCCTCGGCTTCCCGCACAATCTGCTGCCCCATCGATCCTTCCTCGCTATACAATCGGGGCCAAGCATCTCGAATCTCTAAACCCTCTGCCCAAAAGGTGGTAGGGTGTGAAAACTGTTCCGTGGAGCATGATAGGGATGGCCCTTTTCGACCCGTGCGGCCTGCGGCGTCCATTCTTGCGGTTCGTAAAAAAAGAGGAACATGGCAAATAAGAAGAACTTCGGCCTGACCTTCGCTTGCTTGCTGCTGGCCAGCCTCGGAGTATCCGGTTCCGTCGCGGCACAGGCTCCGGCACTTCAGACGACTTCGGTCCTTGGCGTTGCGCCTTCCAGCGTCAGCCTCGACCGCATGATCCTGCTGCTCGAGCCCCCGGCAGATCGCCGCCAGGCGCTGTTGAAAGAACTGGCAGACCAGCGCAATCCTGCGTCGCCCGAGTATCGCCACTGGCTCACCCCTGCCGCCTTTGCCGACGCCTACGCGAACTCCGCTGCGGACGTCGATCGGGTCTCGGCATGGCTTGCAAGCGAGGGCTTCAAGGTTGCGCCGTTACCGGCCGGCCGCGGCTGGATCGAGTTCTCAGGGTCGGTTGCCCAGGTGGAACAGGCCTTTCGCACCCGCGTCGTCTTCATTCAGTCGGCGCCTGGCGAAACCCGTGCCGTGCTTGCCTCGGCCATTGTGGTTCCCGGTGCGATCAAACCCCTGGTTCATGGTCTCGTCTCGCTCGACGGCACGCTTGCTGCCCCGGCCATCACGCCGCCGCAGACGGTCAGTATTTCTGCAGCCGATTTGGCATCCCAAACGTCGCTCAACCACGTTGAGGCGCTCAGCCCGCAGATGCTGGCGCACCTTCTTCATCTGGATGGGTTGCATACCGCAGGTACTCTCGGCACAGGCCAGTCCATCGCCATTCCCGCGCGCAGCAACGTGCGCAGTTCCGATATCGCTGCCTTCCGCACCGCCTTCTCGCTTTCCGCCAGTGCGCTGCAGGTTGCGTCGGCAGGTCCCGATCCAGGACCCACCGCCGACGAGCCAGCGGCGGTCCTGGCTGCCTCCTGGGCGGGCGTTGCCGCACCTGGCGCGAATATCATCCTGGTTCCGGCCGCCACCACCGCCGCCACCGACGGCCTCGACCTCGCCTTGGCAGCGATAGTTGATCAAGTTCTGGCGCATACCGTAACTGTTGGCTATTCCAGTTGCGAAGCGGGCATCGCCGAACCGCACCAGGCCTTTTATGCCGCGCTGTATCGCCAGGCCGCAGCCGAAGGCTTAGCCGTAATTGCCGCCAGCGGCGACAGCGGGGCCTCGGCCTGCCATATGGCCGGAACTGATGCGCCTGTGACGACGGGATTCGCCGTCAACGCACTGGCCTCCACGCCCTGGAACACCGCCGTCGGCGTCGCCGCCTTTGGCGCCGCAGGTCCGCAAGCCGGCATCGCCGCACTTTCCGCATGGTCGCCTCTCAATCCGGCCGATCCCGGCTTTGCCGGCGGCGGCGGCACAAGCGCGCTTTACTCAGCACCTGGCTGGCAAGCAACTCCATCGCAAGCTGAGCAGCTTTCCGCTGCAAGCGGAACCTCGGGCCGCCTGGTTCCCGACCTCGCCCTGCCAACGGCCCTCGACAGGGGCGTAAATCCAGGCCTGGCGTTTTGCTTCGGTGGCGTCACGGCCTCCACTGGATGCACCTTGGTGCGCAGCGGCGGTAGTGCTGCCGCATCGGCTATCTTTGCCGGCATCGTTGCCATGGTTGCGGAACGGGACGGCGCACAAGGCAATGTCGCCCCCTACCTCTACGCTTTCGGCAGCCACACCGGAATTTTCACCGATGTGCAACAGGGCAATGCCCAGTTGCCGTGCACTGCCGGCACACCCGGATGCGGCGCGACACAGCAAATCGGCTTTGCCGCCGCCGCTGGTTACGATTTGGCCACCGGCCTGGGCACGCCAGACGCTCAAAAGCTGGTCAACGATTGGGACAACCCGGCGGGCAACGGCACTGCGGTTGCCACGGTTACCAATACCATCACGGCTGGCCAGACCATCAACCCTTCCGGCTCGGTGGTGCTGTCGGCCTCGGTCGACTCCGGCACAGCCGGCAGCGCCCCCACGGGAACCATCGCCTTCCTCGATCAGTCCAATAACAACACCGTCGATACGGTCCTGCTGGTTCCCGGCACTGGAGGCCTGTCCACGGCCTCTGTTACGGTCACCGGCGTATTGACGCAGGGCGGGCATCCCATCGTGGCCGAATATAGCGGCGACACGGTGTACGCCGCAGCCAATTCCCAGCCCGTGGTGGTAGAGGTACAGCCCAGTTCCACCGTCACCGTCGTAACCCCGGCCAACTCCAACCCTGGGCCCGGCAGTTCGCTGATCGTCACTGCCCTGGTTACGTCTTCGAACGCCGGCAGCGGCGCCCAGGCCCCATCCGGCACCATGGACTTCCGCCTCGACGGCGTGAGCCAGGGAATCCAGCCCCTGGTGGCCGGAGTTCCCGCCGCCAACAGCACCAATTCCACATCCAGCATCGGCATGACCATGCCTTATGTGGCAGGCAATCATCAGATTGTGGGCTTTTATAGCGGCGACACCAACTACACCAACTCCACGTCCGCTGCGGCGGTGGTGACACTGGCAAGTTCCGCTCCCACCGTGGTCTTGACCCCGGCTACTTTGACTCCACTGGCCGGCAGTAACCTGCAACTGACGGTTACCATCAGTCCACCTTCGGCCAGCGCAACGGCACCTACGGGGACGGTCTCCATCACCCTCGACGGCAGCAAGGTTGCAACGGTGCCGGTAACGGCCTCGTCGCCGTCTTCGACGGCCACAGCCACCATCACCGCGCCGGCCATCGGGACGCACATCCTGGTCGCCACCTATAGCGGGGACGCCAATTACTCCGTCGCCGCCTCGCCGGCTGTAACCATCACGGTGGGCAAGACAGCCACCACCCTCGTCGTGACCCCGGCCACCACCACCCCAGCCGCCAACAGCCCCTTGCTGCTGACCGCTACCCTTACGCCCGTCGGTACGAGTGCCGCCACGCCGAGCGGAACTATTTCCTTCACGCTCGACGGCGCCACGCAAGGAACCGCTCCCATCGCCTCGGGAACCACAGCGACCTTCACCATCACTGCCCCCGCCTCGGGCAGCCACACCGTGCAGGCAACCTATGGCGGCGATGTCAACTTCGCCAGCTCGGTGGCTCCGGCCGTTTCCATTACCGTGGCCAAGACGGCTACGACCGTCGTAATCTCCCCGCTGGCCACCACGCCCACCGCGGGCGGATCGCTGGCCGTCACAGCCGTTATTACCCCAAGCACCGCGGGATCCACGCTGCCCAGCGGCAATGTCACTTTCACGCTCGATGGCGTCAACCAGGGCGTGGCGGCCGTCACTACCGGCTCTCCCTCCACGGCGACGCTCACCATTACCGTACCCACTTCGGGGACACACACCCTGGTGGCTGCCTATAGTGGCGACACCTACTATGCCACCGCCACTTCCCCGGGGCTCTCCTTCGCTGTGGCCAAGGCCGTTCCCACGGTGGTGGTGACAGCAGGTTCACCCAACATCGTGGCCGGCGCACCGCTGCAGCTTTCGGCTACCATTGCGCCCCCGGCATCCGGCGGCGCGGCGCCCACCGGCACGGTCACCTTCCTCATCGACGGCGCGTCGGTTGGCATTGGCGCGGTTTCCTCAGGAACGCTTTCCACGGCCAGCGTCACCATCACAGCACCCGCAGTCGGCTCCCATACTCTGCAGGCCAGTTACAGTGGCGACACCAATTACACCGCGGCCGTCTCCACGGCGAACCCCATCACGGTGGGCAAAAGCACCACCACGCTGGCCCTCACGCCTTCCACCACAACGCCGCTTGGCGGCAACACTCTGCAGGCCACTGCCACCCTCACGGCCGCCATTGTGGGAACGAGCGTGCCCACCGGCACCGTGACCTTCACCCTCGATGGAGCCACCCAGGGCATTGTGCCCATCTCCGGCACCCTCGCCACCATGAACATCACGGCGCCCGCTACCGGGTCTCACACCCTGCAGGCCACGTATAGCGGCGACAGCAATTACACCAGTTCGGTATCCAGCCCGGTGATTATTACTGTGGCCAAGACCAGCACCACCACGGTGGTTACCCCGGCTACCAACGCGCCCGCATTGGGCAGCGCACTACCGGTGACGGCCACCATCACCCCGGCTACCACCGGCGCCACGCCGCCTACGGGCATAGTCACCTTTACCCTGGACGGCACAACGGCGGGCGTGGTCGCCGTCGCTTCGGGATTCCCGGCCACCGCAGGCATGACACTGCCCGCGCTTTCTCCCGGCACGCACGCACTGGCGGCCAACTACAGCGGCGACACCTACTACGCCGCCTCAACGGCAGCGGCGACCACAATCACCGTGGCCAAGAGCCCCACCACGCTTTCAGTCATTCCGGCATCCACGTCGCCGGCAGCGGGCGGCTCGCTCCAGGTGACTGCAACGCTTTTGGCCACCAGTCCCGGCACGTCGCTTCCCACGGGAACCGTAACCTTCACGCTGGATGGCGTCAGCGCGGGCGTCGCTGCCCTGGTGTCCGGCAATCCTTCCACCGCAACCGCTACGCTGACCTCGCTGACACCCGGGACGCACCTGCTCGCGGCTACCTATAGCGGCGACAGCTACTACGGCATCTCAACCGCTTCCGGAGTCAGCCTGACCGTTGGAAAAGGCACCACCACCACCACCCTGACACCGGCCTCGCTCACTCCAACCGCCGGCAGTTCCATGGTGGTTACCGCATCCATCAGCTCACCCAACCCCGGCGCCACTCAGCCGGGCGGGACCGTCTCGGTCTCCATGGATGGCGCGGTCGTCGGCACCGGAACCGTCACGGCAGGCAGCCCCTCCACCGCTTCCGTCACCATCCCCATGGTTTCGGCCGGGTCCCACATTCTGCAGGCCACCTATAGCGGCGATGTGAACTACACCGGTTCCACCTCTTCCTCAGTGACCATCGTCGCCGCCAAGGGCGCCACCGTCGTCACCCTCACCGCGACACCGCCGGCGCTGGCTCCCGGAGTGACCGAAACCCTCACCGCTACCTTGGCTCCGCTCAACGCGGTCACGGGGACTACTTACACCATCACCGGGACGGTCACTTTCTACGATGGAGGCACTGTCCTGCTGGGAACGGCCACGGTCGCCGCCAACGTGGCAACGCTCACCGGCGTCAAGTTGGCTAACAACGTAGCCCACTCCATCACCGCCATCTATTCCGGCGACACAAATTGGCTGCCCAGCACCTCGGCCGCCTTGCCCCTGGCCGCCACCACGTTGCCTGACACGGTGACCCTGACCTCGAACTATTCGGCGACCAACCCCGAACAGGCCGTGGTGCTGACGGCCACTGTGACGCCCAATGCCACGCCGGTCGCCGGCAGCGAGCAGAATCCCACCGGAACGGTCGTCTTCTATAACGGGACCACGATCATCGGGCAGGCCGCATTGGTTGCCAATCCCCTTACCGACACCTCCACCGCAACCCTCACCATCCAGACCCTTCCCGGCGGCATGGACACCCTATCCGCTGTCTATCTGGGCGACCTCTACTACGACGAAGCAACTTCGAATTTGCTGAGCCTCACGATCCAGGGCTTTACCATCGCCCCGTCCTCCAGTAACCCTGCCACCAATCTCAACATCGTGCAGGGGTCGGCGGGGTCGGCGGACTTTGTGATTGCCGGGACGGGCGGCTTCAACAACGAAGTGCAGGTGGTCTGCTCCGTTCCAACGCAAGACGACATGACCTGCACCGCGACCCCGCAGCAGGTGGTGCCCACAGCCACGGTTACGTTCGTGGTGCAGACCTTCGCCTCGGGCCACGCCTCCTCGACCACCGTGAGCCACAATCAGCCGTTTTGGCCGCGGGCGGCTGGCGGCGCCGCACTGGCCTTCTTGGGATTCTTCCTGCTTCCCATGGGACGCCGCGCCCGGCTCTTCGCAGGCCGCAACACGCGCCGCTTCTGGATTCTCCTGCTGCTGCTGGTCGGCCTGGGCTCGACCGGCATCGGATGCACCAGTGTCGCCGGGGTCGCCTCAGGTGGAACGCCATTGGGTGTTGCAACGCTCAAAATCACGGCCTCAGCCTACGTCGATAACACGGTGGTCAGCCAAAGCGTTTACCTGACCGTGAATGTCCTGGCTCAAGGCACCACCGCTCCTTAAACGGGCTCTGGCTGCGATCTCCATAGCTCATGGGGGGATCCAGGCGGAGCAAGTTCAATTAAGCATGAATCAGGAAACGCCTCATCTGTGGTGCGCCTATCCCGACGACCTTCTTGCGGCAGAGCTTGCGCAGCGATGTGAGGCCCTGCTGAACGAAGCCGAGCTCCTGCGCATCAAGGCCTTTAGGTTCGATCGCCTCAAGCGTGAATACCTGACCACCCGCACGCTGGTGCGCACGGCGCTGTCCCACTCCCGCTCCACCGCCCCCGAGGCCTGGCGGTTTCAGGCCAATGCCTACGGAAAGCCGGCCCTCGATCCGGACTGCGGACGGCGCTTCAACCTCTCCAATTCTCAAAGGCTTGTGGTTTGCCTGGTCGGCGAGGCAGCCGAGGTGGGCGTGGACGTGGAACCGTTCAGCCGCGCCAAGCAGATTCTCGAAGTCGCCCCCCGCGTCTTTTCGCCCCGGGAACTCGCGCAACTCGACGCCCTGAACGGCCCCGAAAAGCTCGACCGCGCCGTGTCGCTGTGGACCCTGAAGGAGTCGTATATCAAGGCGCGGGGCATGGGCCTGTCGCTGCCGCTGGAGCAGATTTCATTTCTCTTCGGGGAAAACGCTGGAATCCGGCTGGAACTGGATCCTGCCTTGGGCGATCCGGCCGATCGCTGGCGATTTTGCCTGCTGGACCACGCCGATCATCGCGTGGCGTTGATGGTGGAGTGCGCCTCGGAGCCCGCATTGCAAACCTGGGAGGTGCGGCCGTTGCTCTCGGTGCCTGAACAATTGCCGCCAGGCCACGAAGCCTGGTTCGAGGGCGCGGCAACCCGGCCTACGAGGGCAGAATCGACTTGAGCAGCTCCGCGAACGACGCCACATAGGGCTCGAAGAGCATCATCATGTGCTCGGTGGGGACATCGTGAATCTCCAGGCCCCCGCCGGCCAATGGTCCCCAGCCCAAGGTGGCGTCTTCGCGTTTACCCAGCACTTCGGGGCCGCGATCGATGGCCCGCATCAGCGTGATTTTGCCTTCATAGGGCAGAAACTTGTAATGCGCCAGCGCCACCCGGTGCGACCAGTCCATGTAAAAGTAGCGCAGGGTGGTAGGCAGGGGCCATCCCGCCAGACGGTAGAAGCTGCAAGCCAACACGCGCCAGCGTGCGATCAGGATCTCTTTCCAGTAGGCGCGCTTTACCTTGACCTTTTGCGCCAGGTAAGCGGCGCCCTGACTGCGCAGGCTGTGCAAGAAGTCCACCGCGCGGGCCTCGGCTGCGATCGCGTGCTCGCTGTTCGGAACAGAGGTATCGAAGAGCACCAGGATCGCCGGCTCCGCCCCTTGCGCGCGGAGCTGTTTGGCCATTTCAAAAGCCACCAACCCGCCGTAGGAGGCGCCCCCGATCAGATACGGACCCTGAGGAAGAAAGGCCCGGATCTCCTTGACGTAGATAGCGGCTAGCTCCTCAAGGCTGGTGGGGCGAATGTCGGAAAGAGAAGCAAGGGGCGACTGCAGGCCGTAGAAAGGCTGGTCGGGACCCAGGGCATTGGCCAACTGTTGATAGAACAGCACATCGCCGCCCACGGCGTGCACGCAGAACAGCGGAATCCGGCTGCCTCTGGGCTGGATCGGCACTAGGGCTGACCAGGCCTTGGGCTCCGTGCCCTCGGGTCGCTGCGCCTTGCGAATCAACTCCGCAATCTGCCGCACGGTGCGCGCTTCAAACAACGCGGCGAGTTCCAGGTCCACGCCATAGGCTTTCTTGATCTTGGCGAAGAGGCGCACGCCAATCAGCGAATGACCGCCCAGACTGAAGAAGTCATCCTCCAGGCCGACGTGGTCCACACCCAGCAGTTCTTGCCACCATTCTGCCAGGGCGACTTCCACGGATTCCCTCGTCGTTGCGCCGGATGCACGGGCGGTTAAAACCGCGTCGGCTACGGGCTTTGGCAAGGGAGCCGTCCGCTGCGTCTCAGCGGCTGTGAAACCACGGGCCACCGCCACCAGTGCAACCGGAGCATCGCTCTGAAGCATCCGGATCAAGGTCAGAGCACCTTCCTGCGGCGGAATTCCCACATGCTCTTCAACCACAATGGGTTGCTCTTGATCGGGCAGAGGCTGCCGTGGGGCGTTGTTGCCGCCCATGGTCGTGACGGTTTCACCCATGCGGCGCATGGTGAAACCCTCGATCTCGGCCAGCACTTGTTCCTGCTCATCGAACAGCGTGATGTCGAAGGTTGCCACCTCGCCCGCAGCCTGGTTCACTTCCCGGGCGCGAATGTGGCTGAACAACTTCAACGGAAGGGTCCGGTAGACGCTCAACCTGCGATAAGAAAAGGGTAGATAGAGGCTCCTGGACGATGCATAGTCGTCCGTCATGTAGAGTGCGCAGCCTGTGGCCAGGTCCAACAGTGCGGGGTGCATTCTGTAAGCCGGCAGGTCGGCGTGAAAGGCCGGATTCAGCGTGAGTTGGGCAAGCCCCTCTCGGTTGCCGATTGCAAGGACACGGAGGCAGTGCCAGCGCGGCCCGAAATCGAAGTAACGTTCCTGGCGGGTGCGGTGCTCGTGGTCGAAGTCGATTTCGCGATCCAGGCAGCGGGTCGCGATCGAGGCGCGGTCGACGGTGAAATCCTGCTGAGTGGCGCCGAAAGCGATCTGGCCGGAGCAGTGCTCGACCCACATGCCATCCTGCTCCGCCGAGGCCCTGGCGAAGACTGAAAAACGGGAAGCGGCGTTACGCGCGCTTTCCTGGTGGCGCACAAGTTGCACCCGTACCTCTCGGGTTTCGTCGGGGTCGAAGGTCAAGGGGGCCAGGAAGAAGACGTTCTCAAATTGCAGAGCACCCGTGTTCGACACGCGCGAAAAGGCCGCGGCAACCATCTCCAGATAGCCGGTTCCCGGAATCAGCGCCCGGCCGGTCTTGAACCGGTGTTCGGAGAGGAGCCATTGGTTCTGCTGGGAGAATTGGCTGGTGTACACCGTGGCGTGGGCATCGTCAAGCAGACGACGCTGCAACAGGGGATGCGGCGATGCCGCGCGCGCTCCCATGCCCACTTCGTCCCACGCGCCCCAGTTGACCACCGTGACACGCTCCCCGCGGCTCAGCGCAAAGGCATCGAGAAAAGCATTGGCGGCGGCATAGTCCACTTGGCCGGCCGGCGGGAACAGGGAACTGATGGAGGAGAAGAGGACGAAACAGTCAAGCGGCTCGGGGCCCAGGGCTTCTTCCAGCACCAGGGTTCCGCGCACCTTGGCATTGAGCACACGCGCCGCACTCTCGGCAGTTTTCAGCAGCAGCGGCATGTCGTCAAGCACGCCAGCCGTGTGAAAGAGGCCGTCGATCTTGCCGAAGCGATGCCGGGCCTGTGCCACTACGTCGCGCATCTCGGCCAGGTCGGTCACGTCGCCCTGAGCCAGCAGCAGGCCGCCAGCCACAGCGCGAATTTGTATCAGCTTGCGCAGGACGGCCTTGAGGCCTTCGCTCTGCGCGGGGTCCATAAGCACGGCCTCCCATTCAGACTCGGGCGGCATCGCGGAACGACCCACCAGCACCAGCTTGGCCTGGAACTCTCTGGCTAGCTGCTCGGCTACCACCAGGCCCAAACCACCCAATCCCCCCGTGATGAGGTAAACGCCCTTGGACTGCAGGCGTGGCTTTTTTCGTGCCGTCGCCAGATCGAATGCTTCCAGCCTCTCCACAAACCGCGCACCGCCGCGAAACGCCAAGGTCGACTCAAATCGAGCAGATGCCATCTCTGCCACGATGTGGCCGGCGCATTCGTTCATTCCGCGGCTGGCGCCAAGCTCCACATCGATGCTGCGGCAAGTGAGGCCCGGCAGCTCTTTGGGGATGACACGGGCCGGCCCCAGAAGCACGGCGCGCGCAGGGGCAAACACAGGCTCGGCGGCAACTTGTTGCATGTGGTTGGAGACGAAAGCGATATCCATCTCGGCCAAATCTTGCGCAGCCAGCGCCTGAGCCAGGTAGAGCGGGCTATAGAAGCTACGCCCCAGTGTCTGCTCGAGGGAGGGCAACGCGCCGTCCTTGAGAATCGACCACAGGTGCAGAATGTTGCGGGGCGCAAAGCCGCTTTGCGCCAGATCGGCCAGCAGCGCATCGTAGTCGCTGCGAACTCCCGGTCGAATCGTGTAGCGGTCATTTTTCGACCGCTTGAAGCTCTCTCCGGCTTCGACCAGAATCACCTGCTGTTTGCCTCGCTTGACCTCAGCGGCAACCCGGTCACCCAAGCCGAGGCTGTCGTTGAATACGATCCAGCAGGCCGGCTGCGTCTCGCTTGCAGAGGTGGCCGGGGCCGGTCTCCATACCCGGCGATAGAGTTCGATAGCCTGCTCTTCCTGCGGTTGTTCTGTGAGGGCCAGAGCAGCGGGCTGAACCCTGTCCGGTTCTATCCAGAATCGCTGGTGCTCGAACGGGTAGGTGGGCAGCGAAACACGCTGAACGGACCCGGCAGCGTGCAGACTTGCCCAATCGACATCGACGCCCGAAACCCAGAGCTGCCCCAGAGTCTGCAGCGCCAAACCCAGCGCGGAGCCCGTTTCGCGTGGATGCGGAAGAGACTGAAACGCATTGGTCAAGCCCTGCTGGCGCGCCAGAGACGTCAGTGTATTGCCGGGCCCGGCCTCGATCAGCACCTGGTTCGGCTTGCCGGCCAGCTCCGCCAGGCAATCCGCGAAGCGAACCGTGTGGCGAAGATGCCGCGCCCAGTAAGCAGGGTCGGTGGCCTCCTCGGCTTTGATCCAGTCGCCGGTGACGTTGGAGAGATAGGGGATGAGCGGCGGGTGAAACCGAACGGCGCGCAAGCGCTCTTCAAAGGCTCCCAGGATAGGGTCCATCATCGCCGAGTGGAAAGCGTGCGAGGTATGCAGACGCCGGCAGGCGATAGACCGTCTGGCCAGATCCTGCTCCAACTGCGCGATCTCCGCCACCGGACCCGACACCACACAGAGTTCCGGAGCATTGACAGCGGCCAGCGAAAGCGTGCCGTTCAGATGCAAATCCGCTGGGGCAAGCGGCACGGCCAGCATCGCTCCCGTGGGCAGGTCGTACATCAGCCGGCCGCGAAAGGCGGCGATGGCCAGTGCGTCTTCAAGCGAAAACACGCCGGCGAGGCACGCCGCCACGTACTCGCCAATGCTGTGGCCCACCATGGCCGCCGGCTCCACTCCCAAGGCCATCCACCAGCGCGCAAGCGCATATTCCACGACAAACAGCGCCGGCTGCGTCAGCCAGGTCTGATTCAGCGTTTCTGCCGCTGCCTCTCTCTGGTCCGGGGAGGGAAAGAGAACGGTGCGCAGATCCATTCCCAGCGTTGCGCTGAGATGCTTTGAGCACAGGTCAATCGCTTCCCGGAAGACCGCCTCCTGCTCGTAAAGCTCGCGGCCCATATCGGCGTACTGCGCGCCCTGGCCCGAGAACAGAAACACTACCTGCGGCGCAGTCTTGCCGGCCTGGCCCACGGCAATCCGCTTGCGATCGGTCTGTGGAAGGCCGGCACGCGCCTCAGCGGTGTCGGCAACCGCCAGGGCCCGGCGATGCGGGAAGGCGGCGCGGCCAAGCTGGCATGTGAATGCCACGTCGGCCAGATTCAGTTCGGGATGGCTCTCGATGTGCGCGGCCAGTTGCGCAAAGGCGCGCTCGGCCGCGGCTTCGGTCTTGGCGGAGACGGCCAGCACTTGGTAGGGCTTGGGCTGCCTATCGAGCGAGTGCCGCGGAGCCTCTTCCAGCACGACGTGGGCATTGGTGCCGCCGATGCCCAGGGCCGTAACTCCGGCGCGGCGCTCCGACCCGGTCCAGTCCTTGAGCGCAGCGTTTACATAGAACGGGCTGCCCTGCAGTTCGATGTGCGGATTCAGCTTCTCAAAATTCAGGCTCGCGGGGATCTGCCCATGTTCCAGGGCCAGCACGGTCTTGATCAGGCCCGCCACGCCCGCCGCCGCGTCCAAATGACCCACGCTCGACTTCAGAGACCCGATGCCGCAATACGCACTGCGCGCGGTGGATTTTCTGAAAGCTTGCGTCAAAGCTCGGGTTTCTATTGGGTCGCCGACGGTGGTCCCGGTACCGTGCGCCTCCACATAAGAGATGTCCCCGGCATGGACGCCGGCGAAATCCAGCGCCTCGGCAATCACTTCGGCTTGGCCCTCCACGCTGGGGGCCAGGTAGCCCACCTTGCGCGCTCCGTCGTTGTTGATGGCCGAGCCCAGAATCACGGCGCGGATATTGTCGTGGCTTTCGAGCGCGTCTTCCAACCGGCGCAGCACCACAACGCCCAGGCCGCTGCCGAATACCGTCCCGCTGGATCGGGCGTCGAACGAGCGGCAATGGCCGTCGCGCGACAGAATCTCTCCCTCACGATAGAGATACCCCTGCCCATGCGGGATCTCGATAGTTACGCCGCCCGCCAGGGCCATATCGCACTCGAAGTTGAGCAGGCTTTGGCAAGCCAGGTGAACCGCAACCAGCGACGTGGAGCAGGCGGTCTGGATGTTGATGCTCGGCCCGCGCAGGTCGAACTGGTAAGAAACACGGGTAGCCAGCACGTCCTTGTCGTTGCCTGTCTGCTTGAGCTGAAACAGGCCTGCGGATTCAAGCAGGCGGCGGTTGGCCAGCAAATTGTGAATCAGGTAGGTGTTCATGCCCGACCCGGCAAAGACGCCGACCGAGCCGTCAAACCGGTGCGGCGGATGTCCCGCGTCCTCCACCGCTTCCCACGCGCATTCAAGGAAGTGCCGATGCTGCGGATCCAAGATGGAGGCGTCGCGAGGACTGAATCCGAAAAATGCGGCGTCGAACAGCGCCACATCGTCGAGGACCGAGGCTCGCTTCACGTATTCGGGACTGGCCAGATCCTCCGCGCTCACCCCGACGGCCAGCAATTCGGCATCGCTCAGGTCGCGAATCGACTCCACGCCGGCACGCAGGTTCTGCCAGAACTCCCGGGTATTGCGTGCCCCGGGAAACCGTCCTGCCATGCCGACGATTGCGATTGCGGAGGACTTCATGACGTTCCTTTTGAAAGCCCTCGCGCCATTCTACGGCGCTGTGCCCGGTCTGAAACCTGACTGAGCGACTGGGTTCCGGCCAGGTGGCTGGCCAGGGTCCTCACCGTGGAAAACTGAAACAGGTCAACCAGCGAGATTCCGCGTCCCAACTCCTGCTGCAACTTGGCCTGCACCTCGGCAACCGTCAGCGAATGAGCGCCCAGGTCAAAGAAGTTATCGTCAACGCCCACGCTGTTCACATTCAACGCTTCTTGCCAGACGCGCGAAACCATTCGTTCCATTTCGCTTTCGGGCCGATTCCCGGCTTGTTCCGCAATTGCAGTTTGACCTGCACCGGTTGTGGGAACCGGCGGGGGAAGCGCGAGCAGGGCTTTGCGGTTGATTTTGCCGTTGCCGGTGAGCGGCATGGAAGCAAGAAACACATACGCCGAGGGAATCATGGGGTCGGGCAGCCTGGCTTCCAGCGCGAACTTGAGAAACGAAGGCTCGACTGCGGCATGGTCCGCGACCAGATACGCAACCAGCCGCTTATCGCCCTCGCGGTCTTCGCGCACCACCACCACCGCTTGACGGATTCCCGCTTGAGCTTCCAACAGGGCTTCAATCTCGCCGGGCTCGATGCGGTGGCCGCGCAGCTTCACCTGGAAGTCGGCCCGGCCCAGAAACTCGATGTTTCCGTCCGGCAAAAAGCGGGCCAGGTCCCCGGTGCGGTAGATGCGCCCGGGCGCCAAGGCCGCAATCTCGACAAAGCGCTCCGCCGTCAGCTCCGGCCGGTTCCAATAGCCGCGGGCCACGCCGTCGCCGCCAATGTAGAGCTCGCCGATCTCGCCCAGCGGAACCGGCTCGAGGTCCGCGTCGAGCAGATAAATCTGCGTGTTGGCGATGGGCCGGCCAATCGACACCGAGCTCCCCACTTCTTCAAGCAGACAAGTGGTTGACCAGATTGTGCTCTCGGTCGGTCCGTACATGTTGTGAATCTCGCCCCTGAAGACCGTGCGCAGATGGTGAACTAGCGCCGCCGGCAGCGCTTCGCCGCCCAGCAGCATCTGCTTGAGCGATCCCAGCGCGGCAAAGGCCCGCGCATCCAGCGTGAGCATCCGCGCCAGCGACGGGGTCATCTGCAGATGCGTGACTCCGTACTGTCTTATCTCCTCTGCGATGGTCGCGGTACCTTCGTCGCCGTGGATCACAACGGCAAACCCGCGGGTCAGGGTCCACAGCAGTTCCAGGACCGATATGTCGAAAGAAACGCTGGTAACGGCCAGCCACACCCCCGGCGCGCAACCGATGGCGCGATCCATGCCGGTGAAGAAATTCACCACGTTGCGGTTCTCCACCATCACGCCCTTGGGTTTGCCCGTCGACCCCGAGGTGTAGATGACGTAAGCCAGATTGTGGGCTGCGGCAGAAGCCAAAGAGGTTGCAGAAAAGCTCGATTCTGGCGGATAAGTCATCCCAGTGCCGTCCAGTTCGCCCTGAGTTGCGATTGCGTCGCAGAGGCCACGGTCCGGCGCGGAAGAGTCAGGTCCAGGGAGGCAAGGAGTGTCAGGGCACGACTTCAGTCGCGCCGTAAAGCAGGAAGAATCCTCCGGGGCTTTAGCCCCCGGGCCGCGCCCTTCCAACTCAACGTCGCCCTCGTCCACATTCAGCACCGCCAAACCGCCAGACCCCAGCGGCAGCCTTCCACGCACCTCCGCCGTGGTCAACAGCACCGCCATGCCCGAGTCTTCCATCACCAGCGAAAGCCGTTCCGGCGGATGTGTCGGGTCCAGCGGCACATACGCCCCGCCGGCCTTCAGAATCGCCAGCAGGCTCACCGGCAGCAGTTCCGAACGGCCCATGGCCACGCCCACCAGATTCTCCGGCCTCACGCCAAGTTCCACCAAACGCTCGGCCAGCCGGCTCGAACGCTCATCGAGCTCGCGATAACTGAACCGCCTGCCCTGTGCCGCTACCGCCAGAGCGTCGGGAGTCCGCGCCGCCTGCTCCCTAAACAGCTCGGCAACGGTCTTGTGCCGCGGATACTCGGCTTCGGTCTTGTTCCACTCAAGCAACTGAACGGGTAACATGGAAGTTCTCCAAAAACAGGAACTCGATGCCCGTTCCGAGGAACGTCTCGATGGCCTCTTCGGGCGTATTCACAATGGGCTGCCCTTTCACGTTGAAGCTGGTATTCAGCACCATCTGGCGTCCCGTAGTCTCTCCCACAGCCCGAAGCAAGGTGTGAAAGTCCGGATTATCGCTGCGTGAGACCGTTTGCAGCCGGGCCGAGCCGTTGACGTGGGTGATGGCCGGCAACGTGGCCCGCATCTCCGGCCGCACATCCACAATGCTGATCATGTAAGGATGCTCCTCGCCCTCCGCTACTTCAAACCAACGATGCGCCTCTTCAACCGAGCAGGCCGGGGCAAAGGGGCGAAAGGCTTCCCGCTTCTTCACCATGGCATTGATGCGGTCGCGCATCTCCGGATGCCCGGGGTCGGCCAGAATGCTGCGATTGCCCAGCGCCCGCGGCCCATATTCCATGCGCCCGCGCGCCCAGGCAATCACCCGCCCGTCGGCAATCAGCCGCGCCGCAGAGGCGCAAGTCTCCTCCAGCGAGTCGAAACGCCGCCATTGAATCCGGCCGTCGAACTTCTTCAGCGCTGCCTCCACGTCGCTGTCGGAGTAGTGCGGCCCAAACAGCGGTGCCGGCAATCGCTTGTTCTGGATCTCCCCGGCAACCGCGGTGCGATAGAGCGCCGCGCCCAGCGCCACGCCGTCGTCTCCCGCCACCGGCTGCACGTAAACTTCGTCGAACAGCCCCGACCGCATCAGCTTGCCGTTGGCGGTGCAGTTCAGCGCCACGCCGCCAGCCAGAGCCAAGCGTCGCAGGCCGGTTTCCCGCCCGAAATGCTCGCACACATGCAGCACCACCCGCTCCAGGCAATCCTGCAGCGCGGCCGCCACATCTTCGTGCGTCTCGGTCACGGCATCGGAAGGCAAGCGGCGCGGAATCAGGTGCTCGTCGAGCCAGGTACGCGACGCCGTATAGCTCTCCCGCTCGTCGCGCGAGCGGTTCAGCTTCAACAGCGGAATGCGGATCGTCCCGTCGTCGCGCAGTTCCACGGCTTCCTCAAAAAAGGCGCGGAACTTCGCCGGATCGCCGTAAGGCGCCAGCCCCATGATCTTGTACTCGTCGGAGTTGAAGTCGAAGCCCAGGTGCAGGGTAATCAACGAATAGAGAATGCCGATCGAATCGTTGGCGCCGATGGTGCGGATCTTTTCCAGCTCCCCATCGTGGAAGTCGTAAACGCTCAGGCTTTCTGTTTCGCCCATGGCGTCGTTGATCACCACCAGACATTCGTCCCAGCCCGAGGTGTAGGCGGCGCTGGCAGCATGGGCTAGGTGGTGCCCCACGGAATGCACCTTCTCGACGGGAAAACCTGGCAAATTGCGCCGCACCTGTTCCAGCAGGGCTTCGCGCGAGAACACTTGCCGGTAGAGTCCGGCCGACACTTCATCGTTCCGATAAAGGTCCAGCAGCGGGGCGTAGTCGAATCCGTGGGCGATCTCGTCTATCTCGTCGATGGAGATGCCGGCCTCGGCGAGGCAGAACCGGATGGCGTCGATGGGGAAGTCGCCGGTGTGCTTCTTGCCGCTGAAGCGCTCCTGCTCGGCTGCGGCCACTAACCGCCCGTCGATCACCAAAGCAGCCGCGGCGTCCATGCCCTGGGCAATGCGGTATTCGCGCTCCTCCAGGCCCGGCCAGGTGGCCCGTTTGAACGGCATGGAGTTCTCCAGCCCGCTGATTCCTAAGACCTTCATCCTTCGCCCTTTCAGAGCAGAGATCGGCTACTTTCTTACCGCCGGATGCAGCCGAGAGGTCAAGGGCGCATCCGTTGCAGGTGGAGTGAGTTGGTTCAATACGCGCACAGACAGAATGGATTCAGGCTTTCCCGGGGAGTAATCCTTCTGTTTGGCTGTGCTTAGCTCCCAGCAGACTACCATAGCCCAACTGCCGCTTTCCAGGGATGTTGCAAAGGCCATGGCAGAAGTAAACGGGGATGCCCCCTGTTGTCTCTTCGGCTCAAATCGGATTTCCGCAACTTGTCCGAAATTGGATCGGCGATGGCCACATGCTCGGTGGCTCAGCCCCGGGCGTTTGTGCCCGCATGGGGATTTTGGTACTATCGATTCACGCATGATCGCCGCTGCTCAAAGCCGCTCTTGTTGTCGCCTGTCGAACATCTTCGACGGGTGTCTAAGCTAGTTCCCAATCTCCCGCACTTTTTGATTGAGAAGACGCACCCGTAGCTGAATAGCCGGGTCAGTCTTCGTGTCGCCCGGCCTCCAGCTTCTCCCATCCAGCAATTTGGACTAAAGAGGTCTGCAATGCCGGTAGCTGCCATCGAATCGCCCTTGTCCCCGTCGCCCCTGACTGCGACCCCCTCGCGGGCCGCGCACCTGAGCCATCTGCGCCTGTTAGAAGCCGAAAGTATCCACATCCTGCGCGAAGTGGCCTCGGAGTTCGAGCGGCCGGTGATGCTCTACTCCATCGGCAAGGACTCCTCAGTCATGCTGCGGCTGGCCCAGAAGGCCTTTTTCCCGGGCCCCATCCCCTTTCCCTTGCTGCACGTCGACACCGGCTTCAAGTTCAAGGAGATGATCACCTTCCGCGACGAGATGGCCAAGTCGGTGGGCGCCAATCTGCTGGTATGGCGC
This sequence comes from uncultured Occallatibacter sp., assembly GCA_964560845.1. Classification (GTDB taxonomy): domain Bacteria; phylum Acidobacteriota; class Terriglobia; order Terriglobales; family Acidobacteriaceae; genus Telmatobacter. Next base: position 28,780 of record CAZLMY010000048.1, read on the forward strand.
AACGAGCCGGCCATTGCCGCCGGAACCAACCCCATCGCTCTCGACACCAAGCGCTGCTGCGGTCTGCTGAAGACTCAGGCGCTGCTCGACGCCCTGCGCCACTACAACTTCGACGCGGCCTTCGGCGGCGCGCGCCGCGACGAAGAGAAATCCCGCGCCAAGGAACGCATATACAGCTTCCGCGACGAGGCCGGCCAATGGGACCCCAAGAACCAGCGCCCCGAGCTGTGGAACCTCTATAACGCGCGCATCCATCCGGGCGAAAGCATTCGCGTCTTCCCGCTCTCCAACTGGACCGAGATGGACGTCTGGCAGTACATCCATGAGGAGAAGATTCCCGTCGTCGACCTCTACTTTGCCAAAGAGCGCCCCATGTACGTGCGCGGTGACTCGCTGCTGCCCATCGAACAGAGCTTCGTGGCGCGCCTCGGCGAGAAGCCGCAAATGGTCAAGTCAAGGCTGCGCTCGCTGGGCTGCAGCCCTTGCACCGGGGCCATCCGCTCCGATGCCGAGACCATTCCCGACATCATCGCGGAGCTGGTTTCGTTCCGCTCCTCGGAGCGCGCCAACCGCGTCATCGACCACGACCAGGAAGGCTCGATGGAGCTGAAGAAGAGAGAGGGTTACTTCTAAATGTCGACGTTTGCTGTTCCAACTTTCTCTATTGACGATTTTCTCGGCCTGGAGCGCGAGAAAGATCTCCTTCGCTTCTCCACCGCCGGCAGCGTGGACGACGGCAAATCCACCCTCATCGGCCGCCTGCTCTACGACACCCAGTCGGTCTACGAAGACCAGGTTCGCTCCATCGAAGGCAAGGGCACCACCGCTCCCGGCCAGATCGATTTCGCGTTGCTTACCGATGGCCTGCGCGCCGAGCGCGAACAGGGCATCACCATCGACGTGGCCTACCGCTACTTCTCCACAGCCCGGCGCAAGTTCATCATTGCCGACACCCCCGGCCACGAGCAGTACACCCGCAACATGGCCACCGGCGCCTCGACGGCCGATGCCGCAGTGGTTTTGATCGATGCAGCCAAGGGAGTGCTGGTGCAATCGCGGCGTCACGCCTATATCGCTTCGCTGCTTCGCGTGCAGCACGTGCTGGTGGCCGTCAACAAGATGGACCTGATCGGCTACGACGAAGCCCGCTTCCGCGCCATCGAGATCGATTTCCGGCTGGTGCTCGACCAGATCGCCGCCGACACCGGCAATCCGGTCGAGGCCATCTTTGTGCCCGTGAGCGCACTGAAGGGCGACAACATCGTCCATCGGGCCGGACAGGAGACGGGAGCCATGCCCTGGTACACCGGCCCCTCGCTGCTGGAATTGCTTGAGTCACTGCCCTCGTCTATTGACACGCGCTCGGCTCCCTTCCGCTTTCCCGTGCAGCGGGTACTGCGCCCCGACCACAACTTTCGTGGCTTTGCCGGCCAAATCGCCTCTGGAACCGTTCGTCCCGGCGACACCATCACCGCGTTGCCTTCGGGCCGCACAGCAAAGGTCAAACGCATCGTCACCTTCGACGGCGACCTGGCCGAGGCCGTCGCGCCGCTGTCCGTCACCCTGGTGCTGGACCGCGAACTCGACATCAGCCGCGGCGACCTGATTGTCACTTCCAAGACCCCGGCCACCGTGACCCGAAACCTGCAGGCCGCCTTGGTTTGGATGGATCAAAGGCCGCTGGAGCTGAGCCGCCGCTATCTGTTGAAACACACCAGCCAGACGGTCCCCGCGTTCGTTTCCGCCATCGACCACCGCACCGACATCGGCTCGCTGCGCCGCGAACCCGCCGCGACTCTGGAAATGAACGGCATCGGCCAAGTCAAGATTCACTTGCTGCGCCCCATGGCACTGGATATCTACGCGGAGAACCGGTCGACCGGCGCCTTTATTCTGATCGACGCCGAAACCAACGGCACCGTGGCGGCGGGCATGATTACGGCGGCCTCCGCGGACGCGGCTGGTGGAGCATCCGAACTGGCCGACGCCTGGGGACCGGTCACCGCCGGGGAACGAGAAGCGCGCTGGGGCCATCGCGGCGCAGTCGTGGAATTGACCGGGCCCGGCGATCTGATCGACTCGGTGGAGCGCTCGCTGTTCGTGGTCGGCGTCGCCTCCAGCCGCATCGAGGCAGACGACGACAACTTCCTCCTCCATCCCACGCTGCTCGATATCGTCGTGAACCTGCAGACGCAATCGGGCCTGTTGGCGCTGCTAGCTCGGCGCAACGACGGCGTCAAGCTGGTTGTCAGAGTAGAAGGCCAGCAACTCGATCTCGACGCCACCAACCCAGCCCAGGCCATTTCTGCCGTTCATCGCCTGCTGCACAGCACCGGCGTCTTTATCGCCACAGAGAGGGCAGGTTTGTAATGAGTACAGCCGAAATCAACACCCAGGTAAACGCCAAACTCGACACGGTGCGCGCCACCCTGGCCCGCGTCCTGGTCGGCAAACAAGACGTCTGCCTGACTTGCAGCTTTCAAGCCGAAGATGTCCTGTTGACCAAGCTGGCCATCGAAGTGGAAGCGAGCCTGCCGATTCTATTTTTGGACACCGGCTACCACTTCAAAGAGACCTACGCCTACCGCGACCGCATCGCAGGCGAGTGGAAGCTGAACCTCGTCAACCTGCTGCCCGCGAAGACGGTGGCCGAGCAGGAGGCGGAGCACGGCCTGCTGTACCAAACCGCGCCCGACCAGTGCTGCCATCTGCGCAAGGTCGAGCCGCTCTTCAAGGCCGTCGGAGAATACCGGTTCTGGCTCACCGGTTTGCGCCGCGAACAGGCCCGCAGCCGCGCCACGCTGCAGGAAGAGGCACTCTTCACCCTTCCCGATGGCAAACAGGTGCTGAAGCTCGCTCCCTTGGCCGAGTGGACCACGCGCGATGTCTGGTATGCCTGCGAGCAACTCGCCATTCCCTTGCTGCCGCTCTACGAACTTGGATACTCCTCCATTGGCTGTGAGCCATGTACAACGCTTCCGCTGGATCCCAACGATCCGCGTTCGGGCCGCTGGGCCGGGCGCAAGGTTGAATGCGGCATTCACATCGAAGCGGCGCCGGCAAAGTAGCTACGGCGCAGCCAACAGAGGGGTTTCATGCCATACGTCATTGGATTCGTCATCGCACTGTTCATCGCGCTCACCGGAGTGGGCGCGGGCACTGTCACCGTGCCGGTCCTGATCCTGTTTCTGGGAGTTCCAGCGCCGGTTGCAGTGGGCATCGGCCTGATGTTCGCCACGGCGGTCAAGCTGATCCTGGTGCCCTCGCAGATTCTGCGCCGCAATGTCAATTGGCGGACGCTGGGCTTCATGCTGGCCGGCGGCGTTCCCGGCGTGCTCATTGGCTCGCTTTTTCTGAAGCACCTAGTCAACGTCGGCTCGCAGAACCTGCTCAATGCGCTGCTGGGCGTCATCCTGATTTCGACGGCCGGGTGGCAACTTTTTTTCAGCCTGCGCAAGAGGAACGAGATGGCCGTCCGGCGCGACCGCAGCCCGTTGCTGGGCTGGTTGATGCTGCCGGTGGGCGCGGAGGTCGGCTTCTCTTCGGCCGGAGCCGGGGCGCTGGGTAGCGCCGCGCTGTTGAGCCTTACGCCGCTCTTGCCCGCGCAGGTGGTGGGCACCGATATCGCTTTCGGCTTCATCGTCTCGCTGATCGGCAGCGGCGCTCACTGGTTCTCGCAAGGCGGAGACTCGCAATTGCTTCTGCAACTGATCGCCGGCGGCATCGGCGGGGCCATCGGCGGCACCGCCCTCAGCACTCATGTGCCGCGCCGGCCCCTGCGCTTCGCCCTGTGGATCTGGCTGCTGGTGTTGGGTGGGCAATTCCTCTTCAACAGCTTCCAGGTCTGGGCCGCGCCAAACAAGGGTGTCGCGAGCCATGTTGCTGCGTTGCCACCGAAATAGGCCGAATTGGACTACTCTTTTCACCAGGAGCTAGCTTCATGGCAAACACCTTTGGCACCGACATTCTGATTCAGGCACCGGACCCCAAAAAGGCGGCCGCGTTCTATGTGGACCAGCTCGGTTTCGAGATTACCGGCGAGGAACCGCCGATGATCAGCCTGCACGGCAAGCACGTCAATCTCTTCATCGAAAAAGGCCCGGCGCTTGGCCCAGTGCTTGAAGTCACGGTCGACAGCGTCGAAGCGGCCCGGCTGCGTCTGGTGAAGAGCGGCTGCCAGGTCGTCAAGGATGAACCGGACTTCCCGCGCTGCTACGTCAAGGACCCGTACGGACTGATCTACAACCTGACCAGTTAGAGGCACCCTCGGCGGAAACTGCTACCGAATCGCTTCTTGGCGCATCTGTATTGGTATGAGTATTGAAAAAGCGACTTTTGGGGCGGGCTGTTTCTGGGGCGTCGAAGCTGCTTTCGCCGCCATGCCCGGCGTTACGGCCACTGCGGTGGGCTACGAGGGCGGGCAGCTCGACCGGCCCAGCTACAGAGAGGTTTGCACCGACTCCACCGGCCATGCGGAGGTTGTGGAACTCGATTTCGATCCCGCCAAGGTGACTTACGAGCAACTGCTCGACGCCTTCTTTACCCTGCACGACCCCACCACCCTCAACCGCCAGGGCCCGGACTGGGGCACGCAATACCGCTCTGCCATCTTCTTTCATTCTGCCGAGCAGCAGGCGCAGGCCCACGCCAAAATCGAGCAGCTCACGGCCGAAGGCCGCTTCAAGCCGAAGCGCATCGTCACCAGGATCGAGCCAGCCCAAACCTTCTGGCGCGCCGAAGACTACCATCAGCGATACTTGGAAAAACGCGGACAGGCGAGCTGCCATATCTGAACTAGGGTCAGAGAACAGCCGTCAGAGATCGGGGAATTCCACCCTCGCACATGTCGCGAGGGTGGAATTGCACTATAGCTCGCTTTGCGGGGCGTTCTCGGCAGGAGCATCCTCTGCTTCCGGCGCGGGCGCTTCGAGGGTTTCTGTCACCAGACCGGTTCCCAGTTCGTCCCTCCACAGGCAGGCAATCCACCATACCAGCACGGCTACGTAAATGACCTTGTTGGCGCTCACCAGCTTGGTCCCCAGGCCCATCACGTGTTCATACTCGGCTTGGTTATGCGGATGGATGTTGCGGGCAATCATTTGCCAGGTGGCCTGGATGGCGAGCCAGCCCAAGGAAACCGTGGAAAGCCCGATCACAATCCGCTGGGTATGACTGCGCCAACCGGCCTGGAAGCGGCTTCCGAACAGTGCCACCAGCAGTCCCAACTCGACGGTGAGCAAATCGACCAGCATGTCGGTCTTCTGCGCAATGAACTGCAACAGCCGCAGAAGAGCGAGCCCCGAATCTACCGCCAGATCTTGAGGGTGAGGCCACGGACCCCAGGCTGCCAGCACGCCTCCGGCAATAGCAAGCGCGCTCAAAGACCCTATCATCCAGGTTTGCCGCTGCGCTCCACCAAAAGCACGCCGCGCCATCTCGACGATCACCAGCAGGCTGACCAAAGCCATCAATACGCCGAGCGGGATGAAAATCGCCTGCAGCACGATGACGGGCATGCGCCCGCCCAGCAACACCTCGGCCAGAAGCCGCAGCGTAAACAGCGTCATGCTCGCGGTGAACCAGGGATAGCGCTTGATGCGGTCCCGCCCCAGCAGCACAACCAGCAACACCAGTTGCGCCGCAAATGTAAGCGTCCACAGAACTTGAGTCGTCGTAAAAGGAAAATGTAAGTGCATTCCAAACCTGTCTGGCCCACTACGGGATAGCGGTGCGGGCCCTTTCCAGTTTAATAGGCCCAGGCCGGCGGAAGAATACCGAACAGGCGCATTGGGGCGCTGGGCGCAATGAAATGCATCCTGGAAGAAAAACTGGAAGAGAAAAGGCCGCAACCCCTGCGGATTGCGGCCTCTTGCGGCTGAGTTGCTGCCGGCCTACATGTCCTTGACGCCTTCGACAAAGGCCTTGAGCTTGCGGCTGCGGCTGGGATGACGCAGTTTGCGCAGGGCCTTGGCTTCAATCTGGCGGATGCGCTCGCGGGTGACTTGAAAGCTCTGTCCGACTTCTTCCAGGGTGTGCTCGGAGCCGTCTTCCAGGCCGAAACGCATCTTGATCACGCGCTCTTCGCGCGGGGTCAGGGTGCGGAGGACCTGCGAGGTGTACTCCTTGAGGTTGACGCTGATCACCGCCTCGGAAGGCGACACCGCCTGCCGATCCTCAATGAAGTCGCCCAAATGCGAATCTTCTTCTTCGCCGATAGGCGTTTCCAGAGAGATGGGCTCCTGCGCGATCTTGAGCACCTTGCGGACCTTGGCCACCGGAATGTCCATGCGACGCGCAATTTCTTCGCTCGAGGGCTCGCGGCCCAGCTCCTGCACCAACTGGCGGCTGGTGCGGATCAGCTTGTTGATGGTCTCGATCATATGCACCGGGATGCGGATGGTGCGGGCCTGATCCGCAATGGCGCGGGTAATGGCCTGACGAATCCACCAGGTGGCGTAGGTCGAGAACTTGTAGCCGCGGCGGTACT
>CAZLMY010000049.1:0-35165 GCA_964560845.1 uncultured Occallatibacter sp.
CGACCTCTGCCGTGACAGGGCAGCGCTCTAACCAACTGAGCTACGTCCCCACTTTGCCTTGCAGCAAGTTAATTCTATAATACATAAAATAGTTGGTCTTCGCTCAATTTTGACCTTCTCGCTCGTTTACAGCGAAAACTGTTAAGAATCAGCGCCCTGTTCAGGCCAACCAGCCCGAACCAACCCAACGAAATCTAGTTTATCAGATCGGTTCGCCCTTGCGGGGCATCACCCCATTCTGGAGAGAATTCTGATTGAAACAATTTGGCGGACCCTCTCTTTTGGAGAGAAAAGAAACCAACTGTTGTGTCTCAGGAATAGGATCCATCCTGTGCCGAGGGTGGACAGAGTGGTCAGGCGACCGCGTTATGCGTGCAGCTCAGCCGTTTGTTCTGGAAGCAGATGCCCGGCGGATACTGGAGAGCCAGGCGCGTGCATTCGACACCGGTACGGGTGTTTCTGCGCAGCCGTATCGCGTTGTTGGCGCTCGTTGGCTTCAGAACAAAGAGATTGCCGCCACGCTGAAGGTCGCTCGTCGCATGGTGATGCTCTGGCGGAGACGATTTCTGGAGAGCGGCGTTGTCGATCACGACTGAGGTCACCGCAACCTTTATTGCGAAAACCACACAGAGCACACGAGTCAATCTATCTGATCTGGGACAACTACTCCACCGACAAGAATGAGAAAGTGCAATGCTGGCTAACCAGAAACAATCCTCCTGTTATGCGGCCTTGGGACCGATTTTGACATCGAAGTCGAGGATTCTTCTGAGCGGTTGACCATACGCAGGATGTGTCTTGCTTTGCCTTGCTGATCGAAGTGGTTGGGCCAAGCACTCGGATAACGGCAACGATGCGGCGGTCGTGGCCTTGAATGTCTTGACCACTGCTGTGACCTTGCCTTTGGCCGCGCTGATTCATCCCACAGCGAGAAAGATCGTCCCAAAGCTTGACACGAACCTCGTCTCCAAGCAGACTAAAGAAAGCCCATAAGACGAAATAGAGGATCAGAATGCGAGACGAAGCACCTAAGGGTACATATAAAGTTCAGGCACTGGATCGTGCTTTTGCGGTATTGGATCTTTTGGGGGAAAGCGATACGCCACTTGGGTTGGCGCAGGTTGCGGCTGCCTTGCAACTGCACAAAAGCACCGCACACCGCTTTCTGATGGTGTTGGAGCGGCACCGCATGGTGGAACGCACCACAACCGGCAAGTTTCGGCTTGGGCTGCGCTTGTTCGACCTGGGAAATCGCGCCATCGAGCAATATGACCTGCGGGACCGTGCGCAACCGCATCTGCGCCGCCTAGTTGCCGAGACCGAAGAGACTGCACATTTGTGCATTCTTGAAGGCGCCCATGTCATTTATATCGACAAGATCGAGCCCGCTCGCTCGGTGCGCATGATTACACGCGTAGGGGCAAGCAATCCGGTCCACAGCACCTCCGTGGGCAAGGCAATTCTGGCGTTTCTGCCCGAGGATCGGGTGGCGGACATTATCCGCCGCACGCGATTCGAACGTTTCACACACCGCACAATTGCCACACCGGAGGCCTTCCGGACAGAGATCGAGAAGACCCGCCGCCGTGGGTACGCAGTGGACGACGAGGAACTGGAAGAAGGCCTAAGGTGCATCGCGGTGCCTCTGCTGGATGCGCAGCGCCAACCCGTGGCAGCGGTCAGCATCTCCGGGCCTTCGTTCCGCGTGACCGCCCAAAAGCTGCCTTCGATTGCAAACCAGTTGCTGCAATGTGTTCGTGGGATTGCTGCGGATATGGGCTACACCTCGAACGGCCGGGCGAGTCGAACGGCGTGGTCGGCGTAAGCGGCAGAGACAGGTAATCTGTCTGCGGTGATCGTTAGCTAACCGCGGCGAGTTCCGGATCGTCCTCGGCGCCACGCGGTTTGAATCCACGTTCCTCATAATGCAACTGCTTGGCCACGTACATCTTCTTGTCGGCTTCGGCGAGCAAAGTTTCGGCGTCCGCTCCATCCTGAGGGTAGAAAGAGGCGCCCAGACTTAGAGATAACATATCGCAGCCACAGACCTCGCGCCCCGCTTCCGTGGCCAGTGAACTGAACAGGGCCGACCTTTCCTTGACCGACCCAGGAGTCATGTTAGGCGCAACGATCACAAATTCGTCGCCGCCCATGCGTGCCAGATAGTCGTACTCCCGGCATGCCTCCTGCATCAGGCTCGCAAAGATCTTGAGGACCTTGTCCCCCGACAAGTGGCCGAACCTGTCGTTTACCTGCTTGAAGCCGTTGAGGTCGCAGACCATGATGCCAACAGTCGAGTGCTCCCGCCTAGATCGCGCCAATTGCTGTTCGAGATGAAGGGACAAAGCGCGTGCATTGGCCATCCCAGTGAGGTAGTCGATGGTGGCCGAGCTTTCGGCTTGCCGATACTTCAGGGCATTCTCAATGAACAGCGCAACCTTCGAGGTAATCACCTGTAGGACGCGCAGGTGGTCGCTGGTGAAGGCATTGGGCTCGTCCTGATAGAGGGCCAGCACTCCCACCAGCCCGGTGACTCCTTGCAGGGGCACAGCCAGAGCCGATCGCAGATCGGTGGTGTTCTTCTGGTTGATTGAGAACCCATGCTCCACGGCGGGATTGCCATTGATAATGGGTGTCGAGTTTTGTGCTACCCAGCCGCAAAGCCCAGTCCCTACAGGAATCGTGAGAGAAGACAAGAGGCGGAAATTGTCGCCGCTGACAAACTCGGGCACCAGGGTGTCGCCCTTCTGGATAAAGGCCACAATCGAGTCGTAAGGAACCAGCTTGCGTAGCCGCATGGCTACCAGGGAAAGGGTCTCGTCCAGGCTCAGAGAATTTCCCAGATCCTGGCTGAGCTCAAACAATGTATGCGCCTCCTGTCGGGCAGAGGCGATGGATGAAAGAAAATCGGTCTGGCTGCCACGTGGATGGTTGACGCTAAGTTCAAATCCTGCGCCTGGTTGGTCACCCCGCTCGACCTTGTAGCTGAAGCTATGCGAGTCCTTGCGGGCGTCCACCAGGCCCCGAAGCGCCATCGCCTCCAACTCGACATAGCGGCGCTCAAGAACCTCAATGATCTTGGGGTCGAAGGCTGAACCGGACTCTTCGGCGATTTTTTTCATGGCTTCTTCGAGGGGAAGGGCATTGCGATATTGACGATCGGAGGCCAGCGCGTCCAGGCAATCGACGGCGGCCAGGATGCGGGCGCCAATGGGGATCTCTTCTCCCTTGAGGCCGTCCGGATAGCCTTCGCCATTCCACTTTTCGTGATGCGCGCGGACGATGGGAGCCACAGGATAGGGGAAGGCGACGCGTTCCAGAATATCTGCGCCCACGATGGGATGAATCTTCATCTTTTCGAATTCTTCAGGAGTGAGCCGCCCGGGCTTGTTGATGATCTGGTCGGGCACCGCCAACTTGCCGATATCGTGGAGCAAGGCAGCTGCGCGCAGGGCATCGGTTTCTTCCTCAGTAAGGTTCAGTTCCTTAGCTATTTCGATGGCATACGTGCGCACCCGATGCAGGTGCTCGTGGGTGGTGTGATCCTTGGCATCAATGGCCAGCGCCAGACCTTCGATGGTCCGCATGTGAAGAGCGCAAACCTGCTCCACGTGACGTTTCTCAGCTGCCACCTGCATGGCTTCGATTTCCACGCGTTTCTTTTGTTCTTCTAGGCGGTCCAGATAGAGTTGAAAGGACCGATGCACCCCATACATGATGGGCAAAATCAATAATGCATTCTGCCAGCCGACATAGTGGTTGCAGATGCTGATGGCACCCACCACGGCGGCGCCAGCCAGATGATACGGGAGAGTCCAGAAATGGGTTTCCGACCAGAGACCGCGCAGGGGCTGCCTTTCGGCAAGCGCAATCACCAATGCAAGAGGAACATGGTTGGTCAAGAAATAGGTAAGGCCAGCCACAAGTAGCATCAGAGGCAAACTGTGCTTCAGAAATCCAGCGGACCAGTGATAGGCAAGATACGTGACCCAGATGCCATTTGCGGTCAGTCCAAAGACATTAAATACTACCTTGATCAGTTCCGGGCGTCTTTTTGTTTTCCAATAGCTTTGAACCAGTGCCGAAGTGCAACCGATAATCAGCGCCTCGGGAAGTGAGAGTTCCAGGACCGAGAGCAGAATGAAGAGAAAGTTCACCGACATGGTGCTTTCCATGCCTGGTAAACGTACTTTCATGGTGGACGCAAGCGCTGCGATCAGCAGGTAGCAAAAGAACTTCAACAAATCGTCGAGGTGAAGGTGCATACAGGCAGTTCCGAGCTCCATGGCACCAGCAATAGCGGCAAGAGCAATAAAGACTTTCGCTCGGATTGGCATAGAGAGCTCCCTCGTGGCACCCCGATTTAAGATATCGGTGTTCTGACCGGACGCTGCAGTGGTTTCAAAGGCTTGCGCTCCGGCTGCATTCGCAGTCCGCACGATTTGCTTTCCGAGGCCCAATTTGGTACGACGGGTATTCGCTCGACTGTACTAGTCCCGAGCAAATACCCGTCGCAGAGGCCCTACTGTTTGCAGCTTACTTGTCGTTGAGCTTGCTGCTGCTTCCCCAAAGTGCGCTGGTTCCCCACAAAGTGCCGTCGCCCGAGACCAGGCCGGTTCCCCAAAGGGTGCCAACCGTGTCAGTGATCGCCGTGCTGGTGCCCCAAAGGGTGCCGTCAACGGCTCCGGTGCTGGTACCCCAGAGAGTACCGTCGCCAGAGGCTGCGGCGGTCCCCCACAAGGTGCCGTCATTCATCAACGAGCCAGTTCCCCAGAGGGTACCCAGAACGGTGCCGTCCGCTGCTGCGGCGCTGGTGCCCCAAAGGGTTCCGTCGCCTGTGCCAGATGCCAGTGTGGTTCCCCACAATGTTCCGCTGACTGCTCCGTCACCCCACACGGCGGCGGTTCCCCAAAGTGTGCCCGTTCCCCAGAGCGTGCCGTCGCCGGCTCCGGTGCCGGTTCCCCACAAGGTGCCGTCTCCAGCGCTGGCGCTGGCACCAAGCACGGAGGAGCCGTTCTGAACCATCACCACATCGCCGTTTGCATCGACCGCGGCAAGCGGAGACAGGGCGCTGCCGGAGGCTGCGGGCGCCAGTGCACCGCTCGCCAAAGCAGCCTGGATGTCCAGATAGCCGGCACCGACCGTAAGTACGTCAGCCTGCTCCTGGAAGGATTGACCGGTAGTCGCGTCGACGGCGGTGCTGGACTGCACCAGACCTTTGAACGCGGTTAGCATGAGCCGGGCCTTGATCTGATCGGGAGTCAGGGCTGGATTCTGTTGCAGCATCAGAGCTGCGGTGCTGCTCACCAAGGGTGCGGCCATGCTGGTGCCGCTCAGCTCAAAGTAGGTCGCGGAGGCGGCGTTAGTGCCATTGGTCTGATAGAGAGAAGTCGCAATCTCATTGCCGGGGTTTTCCTGATTCAAAGTCGCTGCCGGGAAGTAAACCGAGATCACTGAATTGCCGGGAGCCACCAGATCTGGTTTTACGACCATGTCAAAGACCGAGGGGCCTTTGGAACTGTAGCTCGCCGGCACATCGTCCGTGCGGTCCGGGGTGCCTTCGGTATTCATGGCGCCTACGGTAATCGCATAGGGATCATTGCCCGGAGCAGTGATGGTGAAATAGCCGTTGTTTTGCAGGTTGTTGTCGCGACCATAGTTTCCTGCGGCGACCACGACCGTGATTCCGGCCTTCCAGGCCTGCTCCACCGCCTGGCAAAGTGGATCGAGCGCGTAGCTTTCATACACTGGACGCCCAACGGAAAGGTTGATGACGCGGATGTTGTAGGTGCTCTGCAATTGAATGGCTGCTTGAATGGCCGCGATTACTTCGCTGTCGGTGCCGGCGCCGTTCTGGTCGAGCACACGGAAGTTGACGATGCTGGCGTTCTGAGCAATGCCCTGGAAGGTGTACGAGAAGTTGGAACCTGTGGAATTGGCGCCGTTTCCAGCGATGAGACCGGCAACAAACGTTCCGTGGCCGTACTGATCGACGGCGTTGCCCAAGCCGGTAAAGTCCTGGCTATACACCACGTTGCGGGCGTTTAAGTCGGAAACGTTGGCGACACCGCTGTCAATCACTGCCACGCCGATGCCGGTGCCGTCCAGACCCTGTGTCCAGGCCGCGGGTGCGTTGATCGCTTCGTTGTGGTGGTCCAAAACCTGGGCCGAACCAGTGCCGTGCAGGGGGCGATCGGGAGAGACATAGAGGACTTCGGGATCGTTCGCCAAGTCGGCCGCCGCCGCAGCAGTCATACGGTAGGCAGCGCCCTTGAACTTGCCGAGCTCGCGCTTGATGGAGCCACCCCGGTCAAGTACCTTCTGGTGGTGTGAAGCAGTGGGCACATGCCTGAACTGGACGATTACGTCGACCTTTTCGGAAGCCTTTTTTCCTTCGAGGTCTTTGGACATCTTGTTATGCGTACCAGCGAAGGCCACACTGGCAGTAAGGATCAATGCGCACGCTGTCAGGATGATTCTTCCCCACATGGCGCTTCTGGATCGCTTGGAATTCATCGGTCTTTCTCCTCGAGCGCCACCTCCTCCATGACAGGGCCCTTTTTGTGCTGGCGCCGCGACACAATCTGATTTTCGGAAATTGTTAGAAAATCTTCATGACACTAAAGTGGAAAGGATCGCTCTTTAGTGGAGTCCCTGGTAACGTTCCCAAGGTGCACTGAAGGACTGTCTCAAAACAGGGCAGTGAGGCTGCCCGGCACGGGCCCAGTCGCACCAAATCGGAGTGTCTGCCAACGGGAAGCTTTGCGCATGCGAGCAGGGCTTTGCAAGCATGGATAGACCGCCAGCCATGCTGGGACTGGCGGTCTGAAGCGATGCAGAACTGGATGGTAGAGTTGATTCGGCGAGGACGTTGGTGGTCAGTCTGGAGAACATTGTTTTTTACCCCTCGTGCGCCATCTTTGGTAATTCAGGGGCCCTTTTTGTGGTGGCGCTGCGGTCGAACGGTGAAACTTGGTAATACGAGAATGAAGCTAGCACTTAAACAATGCACATTAAAAGTTACTAGTCGTGGGGTGAGATGAATTGTCGCATTTTCTGTGCAAGCAATCAGAGGAGTTTCTATTTGTCACTGAGGATCGCTTGCGGATGGTTCGCAGATAAGTGCTTTAGATCTAGGCTGCCTCGATCGCCAGTTCCCAAAGCGGGACGGATTTAGAGTGGTGTGCTGAAATGGGACAGTAAAATTGGCAGCGGCACAGGAAGGGCGTTCAGCAGGGAAAGAGTGGCAGGATGTTGGGCGTGTTCGAGCTGGGAAACGGGCAGGCATTCGACAATGGAACCGGCATGAAGCACGGCCAATCGGTCGCAAATCTGCAAAACCGAGAGCAGATCGTGGGAGATATAGAGGATGGCGGTCCCGAGGCGGCGGTTCAGGTGACGCAGCAGGCGGACGATCTCGGTCTGCGTGACCGGATCAAGGGCGCTGGTGGGCTCGTCGGTGATCAGGATGGCGGGCCGATGGAGCAGGGCCAGTGCGATTAGGATCCTCTGCGCTTGGCCGACGCTGATTTGACCTGGCTTTCTGGCCAGAAAGGCGGCGTCGGCGGGTAGTTGCACCTCGGTCATCAAGGCAGGCAGACGCGCTTCCAACGCCTTGCGGCCGGAAGATTGATGAGCGCGCCACGCCTCGTCGAAATGCGCCCGCAAAGAAACGGCCCCGTTTAGCGCGGTCATGGGGCTTTGCGGCACCAGGGCAATGCGCTTGCCGCGTATGCGACGGGCCTCGGCGGCGGGCATGGTTAGGAGATTGTTCCCGTCGATCAGCACTTCTCCCGACACTTTGCCTCCCCGCCAGGCGAGCAGCCCGAGCAGAGACATGACCAGGGTGGTCTTGCCCGCGCCGCTGGTGCCTACCAATCCCAGGGTTTCTCCGGCGCCAAGATCGAAGCGCACGTCGGACAGGACGCGGCGTTTGCCGTAATCGGCCCGCAGCGTCACTTGCATCAGCGGCGCGGTCACCGGGCGCCTCCTTGTCCCGGGTCGCGGCGCATGAAGTCGATGGCCCAAACCGGGCCCGGCGATACGATCGACGCCTGCACGCCGCGTAACTTGGGGGAGACGGCCTGCAGGGCATTGGGATAGACAAGGTAGATGAACGGCTGCTGGTCGGCCACGATCTGCTGCACGCGATCGAAAGCCGTCTTGCGCTCCGGCACCGAAGCCGCCGATCCCTGGGCCAGCATCAGCTTGTCGATTTCCGCCTCCCAGGGCGTCGCGGGTGTCTTCTGGGAGGGATTCCACTGGTGGTTTTCCCCGGAACTGAGCCAGATGTTCATTCCGAAAGATGGATCAGGCTGGACCACGGCCAGACCGAGCAAGCAAGCTTCGTAGTCTTGCTTGTGAAGCAACCGCTCAATGAGCGCGGGATAATCAAGGGCCACGATGGTCACCTGCATGCCGGCCGCACCAAGGTCCTGCTGAATCATGGTTGCCATTTTCTGCCTTGCAGGGTTGCCAGCATTGATAAGAAGGGAGAATTTGACCGCGTGGCCGCTCGAATCCCAAAGCTGGTTGCCGAAGCGATGGAAGCCGGCCGAAGCCAGCAACTGGATGGCGCCGGGCAGGTTTTCGTGCGGGTATTGCAGGTGGTCGTTGTGCCAGATCTTGTTGGCCGGTGAAATGAAACCGGTTCCCGGCGTGGCGTGGCCATCGAAGGCGATGCGCGCCAGGTCGGCGCGGTGGATGGCCTCGGACACCGCGACCCGGAAACTGCGGTTCTGAAACCAGGCCTTTTCGAACTCCGGCAGCGGTGCGCCGGGAGCCTGGTTGAACCACATCTGCTCGGTGCCGAGCGAGGCGCCCAGGTCGTGAACCGATTGCGGCGACTTCTGGGCAACAACGCGGAAATAGTCAGGAGGAAGGTTATCGATCAGGTCGTATTCGCCGCGCAAGAACAGGGCGATTTCCTGCTCGCGGTTGTTCTGGATATCGAGGCGAATGCCGGTCGCGTAAGGCAATTGCGCGCCGGCCTTGTCGTGCCGCCAGTAGTTGGGATTGCGGTTCAGGCGCACATACTGGCCGCGTTTGTAGTCCGATACAGTGAATGACCCTGAGGTTACGCGCGCTTCGGTAGGGCGATTGGCGGGCTCGACAGCAATCTGGTCAAAGATCTCGGCTAATCCGATGATGCGTTTGGGAAGGTGAATCCGCACGGTGAGCTTGTCCGGCGTTTCGATGGAAACTGCGGCGGGGGAAAGAAACTCCGCCGCCACGATGGATTCCGTGGAGGGCGCAAGGATCCGGCGGATGGACCATGCGACATCCGAGGAGGTCAACGGGGAGCCGTCGGAAAAACGAAGCCCGCTGCGCAGTTTGAACTCCAACAAAGTGCCCTGCGGCGAAACGCGGAAGCTCTCGGCAAGCTGCGGCTCCGCCTCCAGGGTCTGGCGGTTCATCCGCAACAGCACGCCCCCGGTCAGGTAGCGCACCAGTTCTGAAGCCTGGTCGTCCACTTTGGCCGGATCGAAGGTCTTGGGATCGGAATGAATGGCCCACGCCAACTCGCCGGGCAGGCGCGGCGCGGCCTGGCCGGGTGCGGCGATCGGCAACAAGACGAATAAAATGGCAGGCAGAATCGAAGAGCGTAACAGGCTAGGCATTTGCTTCCCCCTCGGTGGCGAAGGATTCAACCAACAACAGGACGACGACCAGCAGAACAATCGGCAGGTAGACCCAGGGTGAGCGCGCCAGCAGCGCGGAGTTGTCCAATTCCAGCAGCATGGCGCCCCAGGAGGGCATCGGCTCGCCGACACCGAGGCCAAGCGCACCCAGGTTGGCCTCGGCCACAATGAAAGCCGGCACACAGATGAAGAACTGTGGCATCAACAGGGGGCGCAGATGGGGCACCAGGTGCAGACGGATGAGCTGGCCGGTCCTGAGACCCGAAGCACGGCCCTGGATCATCCATTCGGCGGAACGAAGCACCGAAGCGTCTCGATAGATGGCACGAGCACAAGCCGGCCAGCCCAGCGCTGCCAGGACCAGAAAGGTAGCGATGGCAGTTTCGAGAGGCGAAGCGGTCAACGGAAGCATGGATCGAGCTATCATGAGCAGAAAAAGCCAGGGAAGCGACAGAAACACATCGCCGAGGAACAGAAGCAGCGCTGCGGCCCAGGCTGGACTGAAGGCTGCCAGCAAGCCGAAGCTGGCGGCGATCAGGGTAGTGACGGCAGCGGCCGCGGCGGCACCCGTGAGGCCGATGAGCAGTGCTGCGGCAACGCGCACCGTGCGATCACGGCCCAACTCGTCGGTTCCCGTCCAGTGGCGGACGCTGGCCGGAGCCATGGTGGCATCGCGGTCCTGGAAGGCGTAGTTATCCGGCGCCAGCCAGAGCACGCCTAGGCTCGTTACCAGCAACAGCAGAAGCAACGCGGCTGGAACGCGCTTCTTCATGTCGCCTCCAGTGGAATGTTGCGGGTAGAGAGCAGGCCCGCCAAGCCCACCACCAGTGCCATCAGCAAGCTGACCGCGACCAGCACCGGGAGGTCTCTGTTCATCACTGCGGCCCACGCCAGTTGCCCGACGCCGGGAACGGTGAAGATCACCTCGATGGGGATCACGGCTCCCAGAGCCGTCACGATCGATAGCGTGGTGAGCGCGCCAAGCTGCGGCAGGATGTTGGGCAGAATGTGAATGCGGATCAAGGCGGGCCCGGAAAGGCCTTGGGCACGCCCTTGCATCAGGTGAGGCGCACGCCATGCTCCCTCCAGCAGACTGCGCAAGAACTTGAACTCCCTGGCGGCAATCAGCAGAGAGAGCACCAGCACCGGCCCGCCGGTATCGGCCAGAATGCAGGCGGTGGCCATAGCCGCGGTGGGAACCGCCAGCAGCACCGTGAAGGGCAAACCCCAAACGATGCTGCTTTTGCCGACAGCGCTTAGGGGCAGAGCAGCGCCAACGGCCAAAAGCCAACCATAGCCAATGCCTTGCAACAAGAGCCACGCCGAGATGCGCACGCGCGCGCCCAACAATTCTGCCACCGGTACACGATATTGACGCGATTCGCCGAAGTCGCCGTGAATCCAGCCTTTGACCTCGCGAACGGCAATACTCTCAAGAGACTGCTGGCGGTTTTCCGCTTCAACATCCGTACGCACAACACCTGCGTAGTTGGCGTCCAACTCCCGTTCGTCGGAAAAGAATCCCGGGGCGAAGCGCACCAGCAGGATCGTGCCGGCGGCGGCGCAAAGCAACAGCAACAGGGTTCGTCCGCCACGCACAGCGATAGTCATCGGAAGCTTCACAGTGCCTCCCGATGTCTAGCGAGCAAAGGGGATCTGCGATCCCCAGCATGGCTTGACGAGGCGCTTGCTACGGGATAAGACAACCGCAAACTCCAGGGAACCGAAGCGGCCTCTCTTACAGGACGGGAAGGATGCAAATCGAATCGGCTAGGGGGAAAGGATAGAAGGACTGTGCCATGTCTTTTAGAAGTCGAAAACCCGAACACGAGGGAGTGAGGGGAGCGAGCGCAGGGAAAGCACAACTGACTCCGAGCGAGTTTGGCAGCAACCCGCTTGCCGGTAAATTCGGGGCCCATCAGGATCATCGAGACGACGTTCACTCGAACAGGCATCCGTTTTTCCTCTACGGCAGAGCGATCGGCTTGCGTTCCGACTGACGCGGATTGCGCAAGAGGTAGTTCTGTCCCCCTTCATATCCAATTCAATTGGACACTATTCCCTTCGACAGAAAAGAGTAACCGGTAAATCCTGTCCAATTGCGCGTCATTTCGGATGGATTGAGGCAATTTTTCCCGGGTTGAGAACGAGCGGCGCTCTATTTCCCGACTCGGCTCCTCCCCGCACAGTTCGTCGGCGGCAGCCACCACTGGGTGCCAGGCAGTCTGTATCTTGCCAGGAAGGCGTCGACTTTCTCGCCGGTACCTAACCGCCCTGAGTTGAGAAGTGGCTCGGGCTGTTCTGGAACGGGGTCCAAAGTCCATCCCCTTACCCGACCGCACTGAGTCCAACCGTATTGCTCTCAACTTTCCCACTATCCTGCCGATGCTTCCCTTGGAGGACACTTTCCTTCCAGGATACCGATCACATGGCTTTTTTGGATTGGAACAGCAGCTATTCCGTCGGCGTGGAAAAACTGGACCAACAACACTCCAGTTTGTTTAACCTCGTGAACGAACTCTACTCCGCGATGCTCAAAGGCCAATCTCAGGCCATGACTGCGGAGATGCTTGACGCGCTTGTGGCCTATACCGAAGAGCATTTTGCAGCAGAAGAGGCTCTGATGGCGGCCGCGGGGTATCCTAAACTGGAATCGCATATCGCCGATCACCGCGAACTGACCGCCCGGGTGCAGGAATTCCTGTCCAAACTCGAACTAGGTGAGGGCGTGGAGAATCTGCCGGTTCTGTATTTCATGAACGAGTGGCTGACCACCCACATTCTGAAGGTGGACTTGGAATACAGCCCTTGGCTGAAGGCAGTCAAGCCCGTCCCCGGCGCGGTGCTCGACGCCGATGAGCCTTTGCATCCGGCCTGCTCCTGAATCCGAACTCCCGCTGCGCCGGTTGGGTATAAACTCATGCCAAGCCTATGCGCACCCCCATCTCGCTCAGTGTCCTCGCCTTAGCTCTCCCCGCACTTCTGAGTGCGCAATCCCTCGTAAAGCCCACACCCAAGATGCCAACAGCCGACCAGGTCCACCGCTCCGCCATCGTCATCGACACCCACGCAGACACCCCCCAACGCTTTCTGGATGAGCACTTCGACCTTTCCAACCCTCTGGGCGGGGGCAATCTTAACCTGGAGACGATCCGACGGGGCAATCTGGGCGCGGAGTTCTTCTCCATTTGGGTGGAACCCACAGAGTACAAAGGACAATACGCCCGGCGGACTCTGGAATTGATCGATGCGGTGAAGCAGCAGGTTGCCGATCATCCCGATCGAATCGAGTTCGCCACAAGCCCTGAGGGCATTGAGAAAGCGCACAGGGATCACAAGTTCGCAGCGCTGATGGGGATTGAGGGCGGCCACTCCATCGAGGATTCGCTCGGGCTTTTGCGGCAGTATTACGCCCTCGGAGTCCGCTACATGACCCTCACCTGGTCCAATTCAAATAGCTGGGCCGATAGTTCCGGCGACATGAACGACCCGGCTGTCCCCCATACCAAGGAAGGGCTAACGGAATTCGGCAAGGATGTTGTTTACGAGATGAACCGGCTGGGCATGATGGTTGACATCTCCCATGTCTCGGACCACACATTCTTCCGCACGTTGGTGATTACCAGGGCACCGGTTATCGCCTCGCACTCTTCTTCCCGTGCCCTCTGCGATGCGCCCCGCAACATGACCGACGACATGCTGCTAGCCGTGGCCCGTTCCGGCGGTCCCACCTCCAAGGGCGGCGTGGTGCAAGTCAACTTCTTTTCCGGGTTCCTGTCCCAGCCCTATCGCGACGCTCTCAAGATTCAGGAACCGCTTGCTCAAAAGGCCATCGATGAACTGAAGGCGAAGGCAAAGACCGAAGGCAAAGTGGTGACGAATGCCGAGATAGAGGGAATTCAGCGGCAATTCGCGGATCGTATACCGCGTCCACCCTTGTCAGTGCTCATTGACCACATCGATCACATCGCCAAAGTCGCGGGAGTGGATCATGTCGGCATCGGTTCCGACTTCGATGGCGTGAACGGCCAGCTTCCTGAAGGCATGGATTCCCCGGCCGACTTGCCCAAAATCACTGCGGCCTTGATGGCTCGCGGCTATTCAGCCGAAGATTGCCGCAAGATTCTGGGCGGTAATCTGTTGCGCGTCTTCCGCGAGGTGGAACAGGTTTCGAAAGAGCTACAGGCCGACAATCGCCCCAGAATCACGGAAAAACAGCCGTTTGACAAGGTCCAGAAGTAAGGACTAGGGGTTAGGGGTCAGAGATTAGGGGTCAGGGGTTAGGGGACAGGCCCGACAGGGAGCTTTCAAGTATGACTGCTTGTGACGATTGCTTCGGAGAGTTTCTGCACCCGCTGGTTCACGAGTTGATGGAGAAAAACGACCGCTTTCGCGAGAGGTATGGGTTTTACAAGCGCTGGGATTGGGATTCAGATGAGGCCGAGCTCACATTTTCCGATCCTTGCAAGCCGACGCTTCGGATTGCTGTGACCGTTGTCGGGACAACCCAGGGCAGCGCCTGGCAGTGGACGTGGGCCAATTCCAACTTTCCATCTCATTCGAAGTCAAACATGGAACAGGTGCGGGAGTTTGGTGAAAGTCGCGGATTCGAAAAGCTCACCACGGCATTTCTTGAGGCGGATGAACACACCGGCTGGGAGATGACCGCCGTAGCAGCGCATGTTCTGAACGCACCCGGGGCCTACCGCTTTCCAACGGAACTTGGTCACTGCTACCTGATCTATCGCAACATCGAAGAAGTCGAACCGCAGCAAGACCACGCTTGATCGGGAGCGGCGCGGGCAGTCATTCTGAAATCCTGTGCCACGCCGTAAACTGGCTTTTCGCCGATTTTCCCTTTTGGAGTTTTCGATGCGCCGTTGCCTTTGCCCATACGCCGTGCTTCTTGCATTTGTCCTTTTGTTTTTGCCCGTCACCCTTCTTCATGCCGAGGACGAAAAGCCCACGGCGCCTGAAAAGGCCGCCGACAAGCCCGCCGAGAAGGCGCCGCCGGCTGAAGTCACAACC
This sequence comes from uncultured Occallatibacter sp., assembly GCA_964560845.1. Taxonomy (GTDB): domain Bacteria; phylum Acidobacteriota; class Terriglobia; order Terriglobales; family Acidobacteriaceae; genus Telmatobacter. The sequence goes on from CAZLMY010000049.1 coordinate 14,670, forward strand.
CAGGGCTCCATCGATGTGGGCGGGCAGCATATCGCCTATAACGCGATCGCCGGCACGCTGACTGTTGGGGCCAACGACACGCAGGACGCGCAGCTCGGCGCCGACGGCAAGCCGCAACCCGGCAGCCAACAGGCCATCTCCGAGCCGAAAGAAGCCAAGGATGCGACCCCTGTAGCGCGCATGTTTTATGTGGCCTACTTCAAAGCGGCTTCGAGCGATGGGATTTCGTCGCCGGGGCAAAGGAAGGACGCCAAGGCGGAAGACCGCCCCATCACCTTCTTCTTCAATGGCGGTCCGGGCAGCTCAACGGTCTGGCTGCACATGGGATCGCTCGGCCCCAAACATGTGGTCACAGACGGCGATCAACACCTGCCGGCCGCTCCCTACAAGCTGGTCGACAACCAGTATTCGCTGCTCGACACAAGCGATTTGGTTTTTGTCGATATGCCAGGGACCGGTTTTGGACGGCTTATCGGCAAAGAAGCGGGAAAGGCCTTCTGGGGCGTGGATGAAGACGCCAACGCCTTCGCCCGCTTCATTGCCCGCTTCATCACCAAGTACAACCGCTGGAACTCACCGAAGTATATCTTTGGCGAGAGCTACGGCACCACCCGCTCGGCGGTGCTGGCCAATGTCCTCGAAAACCAGAAGGATATCGACCTGAACGGCGTGATTCTGCTGTCGCAGATCTTCAACTTCACAACCGACATCGATGGGCCCAGCAGCAATCCCGGGGTGGATCTGCCCTACATGCTCGCACTGCCCACCTATGCCGCAACGGCCTGGTATCACAAGAAACTTCCCCAGCAACCGGCCGCACTCGAGCCCTTTCTCAAAGAGGTGGAAGATTTCGCCATGGGGCCTTACAGCCATGCGCTTGCGCAAGGCACCGACCTCGGGCAGGCCGAAAAGCAGCAAGTGGCAGAGAATCTGCATGAGTTCACCGGTTTGCCGGTGGCCTACCTGGTGAAGGCCAACCTGCGCGTCAGTGGCGGGGAGTTCTCCAAAACGCTTCAGGACGACGAAGATCTGACTACCGGGCGTCTCGATACGCGCTTCTCCGGCCCTTCGATCAATCCCCTGAGCGAGCAGGCGGACTACGACCCGCAGAGCGCAGCCATCTCTTCGGCCTATGTCTCGCTGTTCAACGACTATGTTCGTCGCGATCTGAAGTACGGCGAAGGCCAAACGTATCTCTCGCACGCCCTATTCGGGGGCACACAATGGAATCTGACGCATCGCGGCAATCCCGTCAGCCTGAACGTCAGTCCGGACCTGGCGGAGGCGATGAAGACCAATCCGCGGCTACGTGTCATGGTGAATGGCGGCTATTACGACCTGGCGACGCCCTTCTTCGCCGCGCAATATGAGGAGAAACACCTGCCCATTCCGCAGTCGCTGGTCAAGAACATCGAGTACGACTGGTACGAGTCCGGGCACATGGTCTATGTGCGCGACGAGAGCCTGAAGCAGCTCCACGATCGTGTTGCCGCTTTTATCAAGAGCACGCTTGCTGATAGCAAATAGGCGAGATGGGAATCTCGCTCGAACCCAATACGAGGCGATGAGGCGGTGTTTTTGCCAGAAATAGGGCAGTTTCCCGGGACCTCCAACATCGTAAGTCCTTTGTTTTGAATGGGTGTATTTGACGTTTTTTATTGTAACTTATTTAGTTTCTGTTAGTTAGGCTTAGAATGGGGGAGGGGGAGGCTAGGGGAGTGGCATTCCCGGGTCCTCGACGGGCCGGAGCAAGGATCTCTCTAAAGCTAGTATGCACCGACGAGGTTTAATGATCGGCAAGTTAATTCGCGATGAGTGCGATTTGGCGCGGTCCGTTCGATATGTGGTGAGGAATCCGGAAAAGGCGGGGTTGAAGGGGTGGAGGTGGGTTTGGTGCGCGGGCGAGGACGCCCGCGCGACAGCCGGTCGGGAGACCGGCGCTACAACTTGAGATTTGGCTATGGCTTGAGATTGGCGTTACCAATTGACGTTAGTTGTGCTTACCCTTCCACTCGGCGTAGGGGCCTTGGAAGTCTTCGATGCCTTCTTCCTTGAAATTCCAGAGGCGGGTCGCTACTTCGTCGATCAAGTCGTGATCGTGGGTGACGAGTAACACCGTGCCTTCGTAGCGCTGCAGGGCGATGTTGAGGGCGTTGATGGCTTCCAGGTCCAGGTGGTTGGTGGGCTCGTCGAAGATGAGGAAGTTGGGCTTGGTCAGGATCAGCTTGCAGAAGACCAGACGGGCCTGTTCGCCGCCGCTGAGAGCTTTGGTCTGCTTGTCGCCTTCTTCGCCGCTGAACAGCATCTGGCCCAGAATGCCGCGAATCTCTTCGACGTGCGATTGGGGGTTCCAGCGGTGCAGCCACTCGGCCACAGTGAGGCCGTGCTCGATGGTGGCGCCCACGTCCTGGGGGAAGTAGCCGATCTGGGCTTCGTGGCCCCAGAAGACGGCGCCGTTGTCGAGATCGAATTCCTTGTCGGCCAGGCCGGGATAGTTATTGAGCAGACTCTTGAGAAGGGTGGTTTTGCCGGCGCCGTTGCGGCCCATGAGACAGATCTTTTCGCCGCGCAGCACGTTGGCGGTGAAGCCGTCGATGACCTTCTCTTCGCCGTAAGTCTTGGTGATGTGCTTGAACTCCAGCACGTGCTTGCCGCTGGGGCGCACCTGGTCAAAGCGGATGTAGGGTCGGGCAATGTTGGAGCGGGCCAGGTCGTTGGTCTGCAGCCGCTCCACTTCCTTGCGGCGGCTGGTGACCTGGGTGGAACGGGTGCCGGCGGCGAAGCGGGCGATGAAGTCGTTGAGCTGGGCGATCTTCTTTTCGCGCTGGGCGTTCTGCGACTCGAGCGTGGAGCGGATTTGCGTCTTGGCCATCACCATATCGTCGTAGCCGCCGGTGTAGACGATGATGGTCTGGTAATCGATGTCGGCGGTGTGGGTGGTGACCGAGTTGAGGAAGTGGCGATCGTGGGAGATGGCGATCAGGGTGCCTTGATAGCTGTGCAGGAAGTCCTGCAGCCAGTGAATCGACTCCAAATCGAGGTAGTTGGTAGGCTCGTCGAGCAGCAGGGCTTCCGGCTTGCCGAACAGGGCCTGAGCCAGCAGCACGCGGACCTTCTGGCCGCCTTGCAGCTCGCCCATCTTGCGCTCGTGGAGGGATTCGGGAATGTCGAGGCCGTCGAGCAGGATGGCCGCATCGGCCTCGGCGGTGTAGCCGTCCTCGTCACCGATGGTGCCTTCGAGTTCGCCCAGGCGCATGCCGTCGGCGTCGGAGAGCTCCAGCTTCTCGTAGATGCGGTCGCGCTCTTCGAGAGCCGCCCAGAGGGGCTTGTTACCCATGATGACCGTGTCGATGACGCGATAGGCGTCGAAGGCGAACTGGTCCTGGCGCAGAACGCCGTACTTGCGGGGGCGGACGACCGAGCCCTTTTGAGCGTCGAGCTCGCCGGTGAGGATCTTCATGAAGGTGGATTTGCCGGATCCATTGGGTCCGGTGAGACCGTAGCGGCGGCCCTGCACAAAAGCAACACTGACATCCTCGAAGAGCACCTTCGAGCCGTAGCGCATGGTCACATTGCTGACACTAAGCATGGTTTTTCTTAATCCTGTAATCGGGCCGCGGCAAAGGATCGGCGCCGCCGGGCCGGATGGAGATGGGTTTGAATCGAGGTTTTGGGGCGCGCGCACGCGGGCAGCCCCGAAAAAGGCAAAATCCTGCCCTTCTAGTTTCTCATAGTTACGATGTGAAGGCGGCGCGGCTGCAATCCTGGCGCGAAGCCGAGGGTCAAGGCAGGTAGAAATGGGGCTTTGGCCGTTTTGGAATCGGGAACCGGATCGGCACCTTTCCAGGAACGGTCGTGAAGATTCTATGGCCGAGCGTGCTTTTGGGGCTTCGAATGCCGATAACTCGCGGTGGAGACGAGTATGGATCTGCCTGAATCGACGCCCGGCAGGGAATTGCTGGAGAAAACCCGCCGGCGCGGGGATCGCCGCACGCATCCTCGGCTGGATTGCGGGGGCGACGTGGAGATGCGAATCTTGCCCGACGGGCCCAAGGAGGTCGGCTCGTTGCGGGATCTCGGTTTGGGAGGGTGCCGCATCCGGTTCAACCGCGCCTTGACGATTCACCGGCAGAGCGATGTCGAGGTGCAAATCCGCGTGGATGGGGTGACATTGAGGCTGGCGGGGGTAGTGCGGCGGGTCGAGGAACGCCGGGACGTGGCCTTGGAGTTCACCGCGGTGAGCAACCGCAAGGCCGAGCAGATTCTCTTCCTGCTGACGGAGATGTTCGAGAAGCGGCAGGAGCGGCTGGCCGAAGCCGAACAGAAGCTGCAGGAACTGAAGAAGTCTGCCGCAGTCAACTTGCCGCAGCAGACACAATGAGCAAGGACTATCCGAGAATGGCCATCACCACGTGGTTGACCACGAACGCTGCGGCATAGGCCAGCACCAACATATAGGCGAATTGCAGTGCGGGCCACTTCCAGCTATTGGTTTCGCGGCGCACCACGGCCATGGTGGACGTGCACTGCATGGCGAAAGCGAAAAAGATCATCAGCGCCAAAGCGCCGCCCAGCGTCATGTCGTGGTGCAAGGCGGTTTGCAGGTGCATGGCCTGGGTGTCGGGGTCGGCGCCGTAGAGCGTGCCCATGGTGCTGACCATGACTTCGCGGGCCAAGACGCTGGAGAGCAGGCCAATGCCGATCTTCCAGTTGAAGCCCAAGGGCGCGATGGCGGGCTCAATGAAATGGCCGAGACGGCCAATGAGACTGTTGGCCAGATCGGGGGCCGCATAAGCGCCTCCGGCAACATGAAGCACCGGGAGGTGAGCCAGCACCCACAAGGCGAGGGTGACGCTGAGGATGATGGTGCCGGCCTGGCGCAGGAAGACGCGGGCGCGATCCATGAGCCGAAGGGCGAGGGAGCGCAGGGTTGGCATGCGGTACTGGGGCAATTCCAGGATGAAGGGCGCGTCGCTGGATTTGAGGATGGAGCTTTTCAGCAGCCACGCGGTGGTCATGGCGCCTACAAAACCGGCCAGATAGAGGCTGAGCATGACGATGGTGCGCAGGCCCAGGAATCCATGCATGTAAACGATGTTGGGGATGAAGGCGGCGATCAGCAGCATGTAGACAGGCAGCCGGGCCGAGCAGGTCATGAACGGTGTGACCAGGATGGTGGCGAAGCGGTCGCGCTTGTTCTCAATGGTGCGCGTGGCCATGATGGCGGGAACGGCGCAGGCGTAGGCCGAGAGCAGGGGGATGAAGGCCTTGCCGTTGAGGCCGATGGTGCGCATCACGCGGTCGGCGATGAGGGCGGCGCGAGCCAAGTAGCCGGAGTCCTCAAGGACGCCGATGAAGAGAAACAGCAACAGAATCTGGGGCAGGAAGACCAGGACGGACGAAATGCCCTTCCAAGCGCCGTCGAGCAGCAGCGATTGCACCCATCCGGTGGGCAACAGGGGGCGGATGAGTTCGCCGGCGCGGGCCAGAATGTCGCCGAAGCCGTCGGACATCGGCTGTCCGATGGAGAACACCACTTCAAAGACGCCTACCACCACCAGGAGGAACAACAGCGGTCCCCAGATGCGGTGCAGCAGGACGTCGTCGATCTTGCGGCTGTTTTCGACGGAAAGCGGGGCCTGGTAACCGGTTTTGCGGCTCACTTGAGCAGCCCAGGTGTGGGCGCTGTGGGCATTGCCGACGACGGGGAGGGCCAGCGGCGTGGCGGCGGAGCGGTCGGTCTGCCGATGCAGAAACTGCGGCACGGCATCGATGCCGGTGCCTTTGAAGGCGCTGATGCGGGCCACGGGGCAGCCCAATTCGCGGGCCAGCTTGAGAGAGTCGATCTGGCCGCCACGGGCGTCCATCAGGTCGCTCATGTTGAGCAGCACCAGGGTGGGCAGGCCGAGCGCCAAAACCGGCGCAGCCAGCATCAACTGGCGGGTCAGGTGAAGAGAGTCGAGCACCAGCAACACGGCATCGGGCTTGGGTGTGCCGGGCATCTTGCCGCGCAGCACGTCGATGGAGACGCGGGCGTCTTCGGAATAGGGCGACAAGCTATAAATGCCGGGCAGATCGATGAGAGTGAGGTCGTCGCGGCCGACACCGGCCATGAGCCCAAGGCGCTGTTCCACGGTGACGCCGGGGAAGTTGGCCACCTTTTGCCGAAGCCCTGTGAGGCGGTTGAACAGTGTGGACTTTCCGGAGTTGGGCGGTCCGATCAACGCCACGGTCTTCAGGGCGCCGGAGGGAGGGGTCGCGGGGGGCGTATAGGGAGGGGGAGCACAGCATCCGCTCATCGCGTTGCCTCGAACAATTCGGGAACCTCGATGCTGGGAAGGTCATCGGAATCTGCGGTGGCAGGGCGCACCTGGATGGCCGCGGCTGTCTCGTGACGAAGGGCAATTTCCATTCCGTCGACGCCGTAAACTGTCGGATCGCCTGCCGGGGCGCGGCGCAAAGCCGTGACTAGCGCGTCGGGGACGAAACCCATGTGCATCAGGTGATTTTGTACGGACTCAGGCAGATTGAGGGACACCAGAACCCCGCTTTCGCCAACACTTAACTCGCTCAAGACGTTCAACGGCCGAACTCCCAAGGCCCGCCGGAAGGGAAGAACGTGCGGAGGACCTGCGTGAAAATTGCGACCAGAATGGTCGGATTTGAGTATACGACCGAATAGGTCTGAGTTGCAAACTTGGGATGGAGAATCATCCCCCTGAAATTCCGGCATCGTTTGACCTCCGTGAAGGGTACGGCTGCCAGACTCCGGCATCCTCCCCAAGCCCCCTGGTGGACCCCAGTGCATTGTTCATCGGAACGATGAGTTGTTTTTATCAGTTGGATCCCTTTGGCGGATGTGATGCAAATCACTCCGTCGCTCAAAGCGGGAAGAAAGGTGTTTGGATGCGAGGCGAAGAATTGATTGCAATGAAGGAGATGGGGTGATAGAAGAGTGCCATGAAGATTGAAGAGCTGCGCAAATCGCTGGCGAATCCCGATCCGCCGCCGGGGCTTGCCGAGCCGCTTGCGGCACTGTGGTGGGACGCACGCGGGGACTGGGCTCGTGCCCATGGTTTGGTTGACGAACTGGAGACCCAGGAGGGCATGGCCGTCCACGCCTATTTGCATCGCAAGGAGGGCTCTGCCGGGAATGCCGACTACTGGTACCAGCGAGCCGGTCGCCAATTCCACCGGCCCACGCTGGACGGGGAGTGGGAAGCCCTGGTGGAAGGTCTGGCGCGCTGACCGGGGCTTTTCCTTCGGGCAACGCGTTCCTGAAAACTCGCATCCATGTTGACGATGTTCTTGTGCAGGCTCCGATTCTCTTCGTTGCCTGCTCCCGCACCGGGCTCAGACCAATCTACACCGCGCCATTCTTGATCGGACGATTACAGGCGAGCTGGTTGCCTGCAAGGGCTGGAATGCGAAGCTTACGGGCTGACCCCGGCTGCTGCGGCGAAACCCGCGGACTGAACGGCGGGAATGGTGCTGGCAGGGGGCGGAGGGGCAAAGGAGGCGTCCTTGCTGTTGATGGCGCCGGAGTAGTCCGGGCCGAGGCCGAGTTTCTTGAGGGCGCGGGAGTCGGGCATGAGTTTGGTCTGCCATCCCTGATCGGCCTGGAACTTCTGCATGGCAGCTTCAGTAGATGCATCCCATTTTCCGCTGGCTTCCCCGTCGAGATAGTGTTCGCGGATCAGAGCCTGCTGAATCTCGGTAACGCGGCTTGATTCGATGGCCTGTTGGCCATGAAGCTTGTGGCCTTTCACCGCCTTGGTCTTGATAGCCTTGCCACCCTTGTGGGAGCTGCGGGAGCTGTGGGAGCGGCCGGTTGCGGAGGCATGGTGCGTGCGGGTGGCACGGGTGCCGAATGCCGGTGATGCGGCCAGAGCCGCAAATAGAACGAAAGCCAAGCAAGCCCTGAAAGAAAGCACGCTCATGTCACCTCAAAATGCAAAATCACCGGGGTTTTCGGTTGAAGTCTAACCAAAAACGACCGGTGGTACAAGGGGAAAACCAGTTACTTGCTCTGATTTTGTCGAATCAGGAAAGGCGGGCCGCGCCGGGATCCACGGCCCGCTACTTCTCGCGCTACGGGGAACTACTCCAGAGTGCCGCCCAAGACATTGATTCCGCTGTCCAGGTGGCGTGGATCGATGACCTCGAACACGACATCGTCTCCGGATTTCAGCCGTCCGACAATCTCGTCGAACTGGTCCTTGGTTCCGGTGGGATGCTTGTTGATGCGAGTGATGACCAATCCGGGTTCCAGCCCCTGCAAGTCGGCGAAGGAGCCAGAGCGGACCGACCGGACAACCACGCCGGGGGTGTGGAGTTTGGCCGCTGTGGCTGCGGAGACCTCCTGCACCACGATTCCAAGCTTGGCTTCGCTGACATCGCCCTTGTCTTCCTGATTGCTCTCGGCCTGCTGGGTGCCCTGCTCGGAAAAGACTTTGTCCCGATCGCCGATGGTGACGGTGGTGTCGCCGTTCTTGCCATCGCGCAAGTAGCCTAGCCGGATGGTGGACCCGGGCCTGCGGCTGGCGATTTCGTTGACCAGGTCGTCCCCGTCCTTGATGTTGCGGCCGTCGATGCTTACGATGATGTCCCCGACCTTGATTCCACCCTTGTCGGCGGGGCCACCGGGCGTAACGACTTGCACCAACACGCCATTCTTGAAGCCGTACACGCGATTGACCGCACCGGAAAGTCCCTGGCGGAACTGGATGCCGATGGAGCCGCGGGTGACCTTGTGGCTGGGGCTGATGAGGTCGTTGTAGATCTCGACCACGGTGTTGGAAGGCATGGCAAATCCAATGCCCTGGTAGCCGGCCGACTGGGTGTAGATGGCCGTGTTCACGCCGATCACTTCGCCGTTCATGTTGAGCAGCGGTCCGCCGGAGTTGCCGGGATTGATGGCAGCGTCGGTCTGAATGAAGTGCTGGAACTGGCCAGTGGGGCCGGGCTCGATGGTGCGGTTCTTGGCCGAGATGATGCCGGCGGTCACTGTCTGGGAGAGCGCGAAGGGACTGCCGATGGCCTCGACCCAATCGCCCACTTCAGTGGTGTCGGAGTTGCCAAGCTTCACGGTGGGCAGGGGACTGGCGGTATCGATTTTGATCACGGCCAGGTCGGTCGCCTTGTCGGTGCCGATCACGCGGGCGGGGCGGCCCAGATCCTGGCTGTCGGGATCGGTCGAGAGCTTGACGTAGATCTTGTCGGCTTTCTCAATGACGTGATTGTTGGTGATGATGTATCCCTTGGGGTCGACGATAAAGCCGGAGCCGAGAGACTCTCTCAGTTGGCCGTCGTCGCCGCCATCCTGGTCGGGCATCTGGCCGCCGAAGAACTTGTTGAAGAAGTCCTGGAAGTTGCCTTGGCCTTGTCCTTGTCCTTGTTGCTGGTCGTCCTGATCGTCGTCATCGGGATTCTGGGGATTGGGCAGCGCGCGTCCATGGGGATTGCGGCGGTTCTTCGAAGCCGTCTTCGGCAGGGTCTGGGTGTTGATGTTCACCACGGCAGGTCCAACCTGACGGGCGATCTTCACAAATTCGTTGGGCGCGACAGGGGAGTTTACAACCTTGAGCGGCGTGGCGTCGGCGCTGTTGTTCTGCTTCTCCTGCCCACGGACGCCATGAGCGGCAAACGAGCCGGCGACGATGGCCGCTGAGAGCGTGGCGAGCAACACAAAAACGGAAGCGAGACGGCGCGAACGAATCCGTTCGAAGAGCGATTTCATAGATGGAATGACCTCGTATCGGTGACCAACCACGCGGCTGGCTTGTTGTTTACACCCATTACCAGTATAGCCAGTGGCGGGCAAACCCGTCTGGCAGGGGGTCACTTGCGCCACCACGGCGGAGAACGCCACTCTGCTCTCCGATGCCGTTCGGCATGGTGGTCGTTGCTCCGGTACGGCGTCAGAAGAACCGCTCCAGACCATATAGACGCGAAGCCGCGTAAAGAGTCGCAGAATGCCGTGATAACATCCGTCATGGATTTCGCCCGGAAGATCGTTCGATTCGTTGCCTTAGCTACGTTGGCCGCTACGTTTGGAGCGTCCCATTGCCAGTCGCAGAATAGCCCGGCGGCAGGACCGTCGCCGGCCCTGATGGACCGCATGAACGCGGTGCTGGCCGGCGGCAAGAGCGCATGGAGCCCGGAACAGTTGGCCACCATGGATCGGCTCCGGGATGGCGCGATGAAGGACCCTTACGCGATCGACCAATTGCGCCATCTGACTGATAACATAGGCCCCCGGCTGACGGCGTCTCCCCAGGCGCAGCAGGCGGTGGAATACGTGGCCGCGCAGATGCGTGCCTTGGGCGCGGATGTGACATTGGAAAAGGCCACCGTGCCGCATTGGGTTCGCGGTGTGGAGACTGCGGAGGTTGTGGCGTGGCCGGGCCAGACGCCGGGAACCACGCAAAAGGTGGTGTTGACCGCACTGGGCGGCAGCGTGGCAACGCCCGCCGATGGAATCACGGCCGAGGTGGTGGTTGTGGACAACTGGCAGCAACTGCATGCGTTGTCCGCAGGCGCGGTGAAGGGAAAGATTCTGCTCTTCAATCATGCTTTCGACAAAGAACTGGCAGCGCAAGGCGGCGGGCTGAATGCCTATGGCGGGGGTGTGGTTTATCGTGGCGCCGGGCCGATTGCAGGCTCGATGCTGGGCGCAGTGGCCGTGCTAGTGCGCTCCGTCGGAGGCGCAGACTATCGGCTTCCTCATACCGGTTTGACCATGTACACGGATGGCGTGCCGAAAGTCCCCGCCGCAGCGGTCACCGCCGAAGATGCCGATCTGATAAAGAACCTCGTCGGCCAAGGTCCGGTGAAACTCCACCTGACGTTGACCCCGCAGACCCTGCCCGATGCGGTGAGCTATAACGTGATCGCCGACTGGAAGGGAAGCGAGAAGCCGGAGCAGGTGGTGATCGTCTCAGGGCACCTGGATTCCTGGGATCTGGGCACAGGGGCGATTGACGACGGCGCGGGGGTGGTGGTTTCGATGCAGGTGCTTCATGTGTTCCATGACCTTGGCATCCATCCCCGGCGGACGGTGCGTTTCGTTGCCTGGATGAGCGAGGAAGAAGGGTCGCAGGGTGCGGCCGCCTATATGGCCGACCACAAGGACGAGATCGACAACCACGTTGGGGCCATCGAGAGCGATTTGGGCGCGGACCACCCGAGCGGCATTTACTATTCCGGCAAACCGGCGCTGGGGCAGTGGCTGCGGCCGGTGGGCCAAGTGCTGGAAGCTATCGGCGCCGAGACCACGGTGGATGCGCCGGAGACAGGCGAGGACATTTCCGGGCTGACGGAGAAGGGTGTGCCCAGCTTTGCCCCGGTGCAGGACAACCGCTTCTATTTCAACTACCACCACACCGCCGCCGACACGTTCGACAAGGTAGATTTCAAGCACCTGAATGAGAACGCCGCGGTCATGACGGTGCTGGCCTATGCGCTGGCCGATTCTGCGGAAACGGCGCCGCGTTAGCGAGTTAGCAGGTCAGCAAGTTAGCCAGTCAGCGAACGAGTCGAACGGTGACCTGCTTGCGGCAAAGGCGCGCTGACTTCTGCTCGCTGTTCTTCACGCCTCATGCGCGGTCGGTACATGAGGCTGCGGCACCAGTTCGGTAAGGGCGATTCCCGCAAGGATCAGCAATGCCCCGGAAGCGGGACGCAGGCCGAGGCGTTCGCCTTCGACAAGGTACGAGGTGATCCAGGCGAATGCCGGCTCCAGCGTAAGTACCAGGGCAATGGGAGTAGAAGACAGCACGGACTGCGCCCAGCTCTGAATGGAGAAGGCGGCGGCCGTGGCCAGTACCGCGGCAATCCCCAGGGCGCCAATCAGTCGGGGAGTCCAATGGATATGCGGGTGTTCGATCATCGGCATGCTGAGCCCCATGAAAACCGCGCAGAATCCCACCTGCAACAGGGCCAGGCGCTGGAAGTCGATCCGTGGCGAGATGTGGCTCAGCGCGATGCAATGAAAAGCGAAACCGATGGCGCATCCCAAGGTGAGGACATCGCCGAGATTAATGGAAGAGAAGTTCGGGAGAAGACTCGAAAGTCCATCTCGCCAGCCACCCGGGCTGCCGCTTTGCTGCACGGAGGGTGCGGTCAAAAAGACGATCCCAGCCAGGGCCAGCGCGGCGCCCAGAAAGGCGTTCCAGCGCGGACGGCGCACTCCCGGCGGGCGCAGCCCGGGAATCAGGGAGAGAAAGGGCACGAAGACGACCAGCAGTCCGGTGATGAACGCGGACTTGGAGGGCGTGGTGCGCGCCAGCCCGGTGGTCTGGAACTGGTAGCCAGCGGCCAGACAAAGGCCGACCACTGCTCCTGCCGCCAGTTGCCAGCGCTCGATTCCGCGCCAGGAGCGGTGATAAATCGCCGCCAGCACCAGAAAGGCAAGCGTCATGCGCACAAAGTTGAACGCGCCGGGAGTGGCGTCAGCCAGCGCGCCCTTGACCAGCACAAACGTGGAACCCCAGACCGCAACCACAAAGATCATCAGCAGATAGGCGCGCAGCTTCATCACTCTGCATTATCGCAGCCACCTGGGGTGGGGCCGGCTGCCATCGGCATGGCTGCATTGAGGACGCTTGCGGCCTGTGGCGAAACCCGGCAGGCCGCGAGGGAGCTTGGGGTACCTGAATTTGGGTAGCCTGGTTCGATCTGCGGACGCCGAACCATGAACCGATCCAGCAACTCCTCCGAGTTCGTTTCTCAGAGCAAGAAAGGGGCCGTCATGAATCCTTCTCGAGATACCAGGGAATATTGATCACCACAATGCGGCGGTTGCCGCGCATGAGCAGGATCACCTTCAACAGATCGGCGCGGCGGTTGTGCAGAAGGTTGTCTCCCCAGTGGCGAACCACAAGTTCAGGCACGAGCACGCAGACTTTGTGGAAACTCGAATCGCGCTCCGCCGTCAGGATGTAGTCCACGACAGGCGCCAGTACGTAGCGATAGGGCGACTGCAGTATCTTCAGCTTGGGTACGCATTTTCCGGCCGCGCGCAAGGGAGCGGCGACCTTGGATTCCCAGTCCGCTGAAATCTCGTCGGGCTCCTCGCCCACCTGCACATGCAGACAACGAATATCGTTGGACATCGACAAGGCGAACGATAGCGCCTTCTCGGTGATCCGGCTCCAGCGGTCGATGGGCACAATCACGATGGGCTCGCTGATTTCGGCGGGAGTAATGGGACGATCGAGGGAAGTCTCCTTGTCCACGCGCACATAGTGCTGCTTGACCTTGCGCATCAGCAGCATCATCAACCCGATTAACAGCGCGGTGATCCAGGCTCCCTGGGCAAACTTGGCCACCAAAACCACCAGCGTGGTAAGGCCTGTAGCGAGGGCGCCCAGGCCATTGACGAACATGCGCACCGGCGCATTGCCCTGGCGCTTCCAATGCATCACCATGCCCGCCTGCGAGAGCGTGAAGGCCATGAATGCGCCGATGGCGAACAGGGGAATTAGCCGGTCGGTTACGCCGCCAAACAGGATCAGCAGCAACGCAGTCAGCGCCACCAGCACATAGATGCCCCAGGAGTAAAGCAGCCGGCGGCCGCGCAGCAGAAACACATGCGGCATGTAGTCGTCGAGCGCAATGGCGCGGGTGAGGCGGGGGAAATCGGCAAAAGCCGTGTTGGCGGACAAGGCCAGGACCAGCAACACCGAGGCGATAGTGACGTAGTAGAACCATCCGTGGCCCATGACCGCCCGCGTCAGCATGGACAACACGCTTTCGTAGCCTGGCCCATCGGGGTTGGTGGCAGCGATTCCATAGGAACGGCAGAGCAGCGCAATGCCGGCCAGCAGAGCGCCCAGCAGGACGATGATGATAGTCAACGTGATCTTGGCATTCTTGCGCGTATCCTCGCGGAATGCCATTACGCCGTTGCTCACCGCTTCTACGCCGGTCATGGCCGTGCAACCGGAAGAGAAGACCTTCAACAGAAGCCACAGGCTGACCGCGGCGGTGGCGGCGGGAAGCGCAGGCATTGGAGTCACCGGGTGCGGATGCCCGCCGGACTGCATGACATGCCAGGCGCCGACGCCAATCACGATCAACAGCGTGCCAGTGAACAGGTAAGTGGGAATCATGAATACCACGCCGGTATCGTGCACCCCGCGCATGTTCACCAAGGTCAGAATCGCCAGTACTCCGAGACAAAGCGGCAAGGTGTGCGGCTGGAGACTGGGTACAGCGGAGATCAATGCGCCCACGCCGGCAGAGATGCCCACTGCGGCTGTCAGCGTGTAGTCGATCATCAGCGCAGCGGCGGCCAGCAGCCCCGCGCCTTCGCCAAGATTCTCACTGGCTACGGTGTAGGATCCGCCGCCCTTGGGATAGGCCTCGATGGTTTGCCGGTAGCTGAAGTAAACAATGGTTAGCAGCGCGACGATGGCCAGGCTCACTGGCACAATGTAGTGCACACCGACGAGGCCCAGCGGAATGAGCAGGGTGAGCGCGGCTTCGGGTCCGTAGGCCGCGGAACTCAGGGCATCGAGCCCGAAGACCGGAATGCCGGCGACCGGGCCGATGTGTTCGGCCCGCTCCTCGCTGGTGGCCAGCGGCCGGCCGAAAAGCAATGTGGGAATACGCGACGATAAGGCCATAGGGTCAGTTTCCCGGCGGCCGGTGAGTTACGGGGAAGGCCGTCGAGGGCATTGTCTCATGGCGCGCCGGGCCTACTGCTTCGCCCTGAACAGCCGACCGGGATTGTCGCTGACCAGGACGCCTTCTTTTTGTTCGCCGAGGTCCAGGATCAACTGGCGGAGCGCGCCGTCATGCAAAACGTTGTTACGGACGACGCAGTTTTCGAGGCCCTTGTAGACGATGCCGTAGGAGGGGCTGTAGATGCCGGCGTTGCCGTCGTCCCGGCCCGACTGGAGAACGTTTCCGACGCAGGTAACGCCGGTCGACTCGTCCATGAAGATCTGCGAGGAATCGTGGCTTTCCGCATCAATGAATTTGCCGCTGCGCTTGATGAAGTTTCCGGTGATGGTGATCTGGGTACAGGGAACATTGGTCTTTCGGAGCGCGATTCCGCAGGTTCCGGCGCGATCGAAGAAGTTGCCGGTGATCTGGTAGCCGTCGCCGCCGTGGATCACCATGTTCTCCTTGCTGTTCCACTCGATGCGGTTGGCGGTGAAGGTGATCGATGCGTTCTCACGGCGCGCTGCAAAACCCGCTCCTTGATTGCCGGAGAACCAGTTATCCAGCAGGAAGCCGTCCCAGCCGCGCAGGTTCAGGCCATCGCCCAGGTTATAGGCCATCATGCAGTGGCGGACGCTGAAGGCCCATACGCACTCCAGGTGCGCGCCATCGCCGCTGAAGCGATTGAGCTGGCAGCGTTCGATGCGGAAGCCGTCCTCGTGCGGCCCCCATTTGGTTCTGATGGTGGCGATGCCATGAATGTTCTTGCCCAACAGGCCTCCGTCGAGCGCCAGGCCCTCGATTGAAGATCCGCGCGCGTCGGTCAGATTCAGCAGGCAGGAGGAGGCGGCACTTGCCAGTTTCAACACGGAGCCGCCCGGGTAGCTATAGTTCCAGGCGGCCACACCGGTCAGCGCGACGTCCGCCGGCACGTGAAGCTCCTGGGTCAGGTAGACGCCGGGTGGCACGAAGACACCGCCGCTGGTTTTGCCGGCAGCGTCAAGCGCGGCCTGCAGGGCATGCGTATCGTCGATTTTGCCGTCGCCGACGGCGCCCCATTTCCGGGCATCCAGCATATCGCCCGAGGCCGGTTGGCCGGGCGCAGCCATGGCTGAGGCTCCAAACAGCAGCGATGCGCCGCCAACCAGGCCGCCAACGGCCAGTTCGCGCCGGTTGAAAATAGATTTGCCTTGCTGTGCCATGCCTTCTCTCCTTGAGTCGCGTTTGTGGGTTGAAAAATGTGGGATCGGTGTCGCTGTTCATTCTATGCGCACCATCGGGACGCGACGAAGGCCTGTGTGGCACACCTTCACCCGGGACCTGACTTGTGGTTTGAATTTGAAAGGGAAGGGAAGACGCGCTAGATTGTCGCCGCAGCGGCCGGCAGCGTGAACAGGAAGCGGCTGCCCTGACCGGGCACGCTCTCGGCCCAGATGCGTCCGCCGTGTTGCTCCACGATGCTGCGGCACAGGGCCAGGCCCAGGCCGGTTCCGCCCTTGGCGCGTGAGTCCGAGGCGTCGCCTTGCTGGAAGCGCTCGAAAATACGCTCCAGCTTCTCTGCTGCGATGCCGCGCCCCTGGTCTTCCACCAGAATGCAGAACTCATTTTCTCCGACCGCCTCCGCGGCGAGCCGGATCTCTGTCTCCGGAGGCGAGAACTTGATAGCGTTGGTGACCAGTTCGTTCACCACCTGTAAAATGCGCTCCTCGTCGGCGAGCACCAGCGCCGGGGGAGCATCGATGCGTAGACTGATGCGGGCGTGCTTGGCGGCAGCATGGGCCACATCGGCGGCGCGGCGCAGCAGGTCCTTGGCCTCAACCGGTTTCCTGTCGAGCGGTAACTTGCCCTTCTCCACACTATCGAAGTCCAGAATGTCATTGACCAGACGCACCAAGCGGTCGCAGCTGCCAATTGCCATTTCGATCATCTGGTTCCGCTTCTCAGGCCGCTTGTCCAGCGAGCCGGAAGAGATCAGGCCAAGCGAGGCGCGCAGCGCAGTGAGGGGCGTCCGCAATTCGTGGCTGACGGTCGAGATAAACTCGTCTTTCATCCGCTCCAGACGGCGGCGTTCGGAGATGTCTTGAAATGCAACCACGATGCCCGATAGCCGGCCTTCCTCAACGATTGGGCTGGCGCTGTATTCAACCGGGATCGCGGAGCCATCGTGTCGCCAGAAAACCTCGTCGCGAATGCGGATCGATTCGCGGCGCCGCATGCACTCGAACAGAGAACTGCTCGCCAAGGAGTAGGGCGAGCCATCGGCGTGGCTGTGCTGGATCAGCTCATGCACCGGCCGGCCGGTCAGATCGTCGGGCGTGTATCCCAGGGAGCGTGCGGCGGCCTGGTTGATGAAGGTGAAGCGGCCCTCGAGGTCAATGCCGAAGATGCCGTCCCCCACCGACTCGAGGATGAGCTTGCGCTGGTGTGTGGCTCGATTCAGCGCCTCCTCAATCTCGTGCTGCTCGGTGACGTCGATGCCATGGTTCAGGACAAAGGGCCGCTCCCCGGGCAACTCCATCCTGCGGCTGCGAAATGCGATGCGCCGATAAATGCCATCGCTGCGCCGCAGCGACATGGACCCCTGCCACTCGTCTTTGGTTTCAAGGGTGCGAAGACAGTGATGGAGGGTTGTAACTCCTCTTGCATCGAGCAGGTCGGAAACAGCCCGTCCCGTGAGGGCTTCGGCGCGGTAACCCAGAGTCTCCGCCGTGAAGGCATTCAGCGAAGTCATTCTCCCATCCATCGAGCATGTGAAAACGAAGCCGAGAGAGTTAGCGACCATCTCGCGATAGCGGGCTTCGCTGGAGAGCAGCGCGAGCTCCATCTCCCGCTGGTCGGTGACGTCTTGTCCGCTGACAATCAGATACTGGATCTCGTCGTTCGGTCCCTTGAGCGGGCGCAGCGTCCAACTGACGCGCCGTTGAAGGCCGCCGAGAATTCGCCAGGTTGTCTCATGCGGTCCGGAAACCTGGCCCGCGGCCGCCTCGCTGAGTTTGGCCGCTGCCCAACTCCTGTCCTCGATTCTCAAGACCTCTTCTATAAAGGGACGTCCTACCGCGTCGGCCAAACTCAACCCAGTCAACTGCGCGCAGGACAGATTCAGCCGAACCACACGGCCGGCGGTATCCAGCACGGCTACCAGCGCGGGAATCGAATCCAGGGTCGCGGCCACAAAGCAGCGCTCGATGGCCAGCGCTCGCTCGGCTCTCTGGCGGGCGCGCTGGGCCAGTTCCTGGGCGCGAAGGCTGGCCGACAATTCGAGCTTGGTAACGATCTGCCGGCCGACAATCTCCAACAGCAACAGATGCTCAGCCCTGAACTGGTTAGGCCCTTCGGCCAGGATCGCCAAAGTCCCCACAACCTGGTGGTCGCTGGTGACCAGCGGAGTACCGGCATAAGACCGGCAATTCCTGGCTCCTGCCAGAGGTATGCCTTGCGTTGGAAATCGGGGGTCTTGGGTCGCATCCAGGATCAGCAGGGGAGCTGCTTGTTCCAGCACCCACTGACATGCGGTCGAACTGCGGGGTTGCTCTTGCGCGGAGAAGCCATGGCGCGCCTTGAACCAAAGGCGATTGAAGTCCATCCAGCCGACGTAGGCGAAATCGGCGCTGCTCAGTACGCCGGCGAACTCGGTGAGTTCATCCAGTGCAGGATCGTGGTTGCGGTCGAACAAATCGACTTCAGACCGCGTGACCAGTCCTGGGTAGTCGCCGAGCTGTGGTCCCATCAATGCGCACATGAGGCACAATCACCCAGCGTTTAGTATTCAGCAGTTGAAGCTGTTTGACTCTGGCACAATTAGGGGAATTGCGCGTCATGGTCCTGCAACAAAAGTAACGTTCTGAATTGGTACTGAGCGATCGAAGGTGTCCACGAAACGGTTACCCGCAGCTCCGGCTGCGGGGACGCGGGAGCCACAAGGCCCGATCCGCGTTGGCGATCCGAAAATCATAGTCGCGGCCGCTTAATTGCTGCCGGGCAATTTGCAGCAATCTCCGGCATTTGCCGGTTCGTTGCTTCCCGCGTCCAGCACAACCTTCCACAGGCCGTCAGGCTGTCGACGCCAGATGGTGATGTAGCGGCCCGTGGTGGTCACGGGATTGCCGTTGGCGTCTTTGCTGTGCCCCTCAAAGTGGCCCCAGGTATAGCCCACATCGCCTGAGGGGCCCATGGTCGCGTCGGTAGGAGTCCAAGTGAGCTGGTATTCCTTTGGGGACCAATTGGCGGACTTGGCAATGGCCACGCGGCCGACCAGCGGCGCGGCGCCGTTGCCCAGAGCCACGCCGTCTTCTGCAAACCAATCGGCAAATGCCTTGCCTCCGCGTTCCAGCACATCTTTGGCAAAGCGTGCTTCCAAATCGTAGAGCAGCATCTTGCCCGGCTTGACCGTGGAGTCGGTGAGAGGGTTTGGGACATTTGCGGCTGCGCTGCCTGGCTCCGGCATTTGTCCTGAAACAAGCAGTGGAGTCCCACCGAATATGGCGACCGCCAGAAAAACTGCGCAAAGAGTCACTTTACCCGTTCTTGCCACGTTCCCATCCTCCCGCAAATGCAGCGGTCTACCAGCCCATCCTACAATGTTCGGTGCCAGTGCCGGTTTTCGGGAGTTCCCAAATTGACCTCACTCACGAAGATCTGCCCCTGCACTTCTTGACGTCGCGGCAGTGTTACAGGTAATGTGACCGTACACGGGAAAGGAGGTTGATCCAGCTGATGCAAAGTGAATGTTCCAGTTGTTTTCTACGTGAGGTGACTGAGGCCTAGGGCATCGCGCCCCAGACCCCATAGCAGCCCCTGCGGATCAAGATCAACCGCCGGGCCAAGGGCACTCGCGGCAGCGCGATGGCCTTAGTCCAATCCCAACAGTCTACCGGCAGCGGCCTCACGAGCACTTGCTCTGAGGCCGTTGTTGCTTGGAAGGAACCGATTCAGAGGAGCAACCCATGAACAGGGAGTGGCATGAGCAACACAAGATGCCCGATGGGGCGACCTCCAACCAGCGCATCCAGTGGCATCTTGAGCACATCAGGAACTGCGCTTGCAGGCCCTTTCCGGCCAAGCTTTTTGAGATGCTGAGCGATCGGCAGCGAGGAGAGATCGCGTTGCAGCAAGCCAAGAAAAGTTGAACCCTGGGGCATTTGGGAAAGGAGCGTATGGAGCAGCCATATTGTCGTTCCAAAGCAAGGCCTGCACATCGCAATACCGGGTCGGCCGATCAAGCAAGAGCGGGGTTTGACCGAGCGCGGGAATCCCCTTATTATGGAAGAGGTTAGTTTGTAGAGATCGCGTTGGCCGCGCCTCGGCTCACCCAACGGAAGCAGTAGACGTAAAGATTGTTGCCCCCTCGTTCAATGGTAGGACACCTGCCTCTGGAGCAGGCTATCGGGGTTCGAATCCCTGGGGGGCAGCCAATATCCGTACTTATAGGACCTTCAGAGAACCTTCCCGAACCCTCAAAATACAACTCAAACATTCGATTGTAATACGTTTACTTGTACATTTTCGTGTGCAGAGGTCCGTCCGCGCGCGTTCGTAGCCAGCTTCTTTTGTGGGCACAATTGCGTGTATCGTCGCTCCGATGCGGGGGTCGGAGGGATTCGCTATCTGCATTCCACCCTAACTGCGCGGAGCGTTACTCCACACGCAGCGCACGCATCGGGTCGACGCTGGCGGCGCGGCCTGCCGGAATCGCACTTGCAACCAGAGCAACCGCAGCCACTCCTGCTACCGCCAGCAGATATGTGGCGGCATCCAGTGGCTCGATGCCGTACAGCGACGAGGCCAGCGCGCGTCCCACCAGCATCGCGAGTGGAATACCGATGACGA
>CAZLMY010000050.1:0-34930 GCA_964560845.1 uncultured Occallatibacter sp.
CCCACCGCAGGTGGAGTTGGCCCCACCGCAGGCGGAGTTGGCCCCACCGCAGGTGGAGTTGGCCCCACCGCAGGCGGAGTTGGCCCCACCGCAGGTGCTGCTGGACTTGAGGGGGACGGCGTTTCAACTGCGAGTGTGGCAGGCGCTGCGGGCAATTCCCAGGGGCGAGACCCGGAGCTATAGCCAGTTGGCGCGGGAGATGGGCGACGCCAAGGCCACGCGTGCCGTGGCCCGGGCCTGCGCCACCAATCGCGTAGCGCTGGTAGTGCCGTGCCACCGGGTGGTGGGAGTGAGCGGATCGCTGACCGGCTACCGCTGGGGCGTGGAGCGGAAGCGCCAGTTGCTGGAGATAGAAAAAGGGCCGATTTCGGCTGGGCAGCCGTATCACGGAGCTGAACCAAAAGGCGCGTCTAGTGAAAGGGCATGACTTCAGTCGTGTCTCCATGAGCCTTCGGTCCACCCAAGTGGATGAAAACGCCCGCGGACGCGGACGCTGTGTCGCGTGAAGCGCCCCGGAGGGGCGAATCGAAAATAGCCCAGGGCACAAGCCCTGGGTGAACAGCCTGAATTGCTGCGCAAGCCCCGGAGGGGCGGCCGAATCGGACGCACACAATGCTAAGACGTTAGCCTGCGTTTTCGACTGTGCCGCTAGACTCTGACAATAAGGGCCCTGGCTTTACAGGCTCCGGAAAAAACTCGGAAAGGGCGGCCTTGTAACAGGGCATGGCTTTAGCCGTGCCGATAAGACCAATAGAATGTGTGGAGCTTTACAGGCTGCGGAACAACTCTTCGGGAAGGCTCGGAGTGTCAGGGCACGACCGGGGCACCGGGGGACCCTCAGGGGCGGGGTCGCGTGCCGATAAGGCCCATTGAATGAGTGGGGCTTTAGCCCCAGAGGGATGCTTTTCAGAACTTCTGGGTCAAAACAAGGGTTTTTCCACAGCCTGTTTAGCCCTTGAGAGAAGGTTTGAAATGGTCTCAAAACACCCCCCAAAACTCCGACGACGCTAGAAATCGCGTTCTCTTCACGAACTAATCGGCAGCGGGAAGAAGCCGCAGCGTTCTCGCTCACACGACAGGCAGCCCAGGCCTCGAAGGCGAAACCGGGGCTGCACGGCGTCTTGGCAAACGGGCAAACTTACAGGCGAGCGCCGCCCGATGCCTGAATGGTTTGACCACTGAGCCATGCGGAGGCGTCGGAGGCAAGAAACGCTGCCACGGTGGCAATGTCGCCGGGCTGCCCGATGCGGCCGAGAGGCGTTTCCGCTTCAGTCTTCTTCTGAAAATCGCTGCCGATGAAACCGGCCGCGTGCACGCCTTCCGTCTCCACCATTCCGGGATTGAGGGAGTTGACGCGGATCTGGCGGGGGCCGAGCTCTTTGGACAGCGCAAGGGTAACGGAGTCCACCGCACCCTTCGTAGCACTGTAGACGGAACCTGTTGGAACGCCTGAAGCCGCCACGGACCCGATGTTGATGATGCTGCCGCCCTGAGGATGGAAGTGGCGCAGCGCCGCCTGGGTGGTCAGCATCAGGCCCAGTACGTTGAGGTTGAACTGCTTGTGGAAGTGCTCCGGCGTCACGGTCTCAATAGGGCCGAACTCGTACACGCCGGCGTTGTTGACCAAGGTGGTGATGGGCCCGAATTCCTTGGCGACCTTCTCAACCAGCGGGCCGATGGCTTCCGGGTCAGTGAGGTTGGCTTGCACGGCGATGGACTTTCCGCCGGCCGCGTTGATC
Organism: uncultured Occallatibacter sp.; assembly: GCA_964560845.1. Classification (GTDB taxonomy): domain Bacteria; phylum Acidobacteriota; class Terriglobia; order Terriglobales; family Acidobacteriaceae; genus Telmatobacter. The sequence goes on from CAZLMY010000050.1 coordinate 1,740, forward strand.
TCGCCGGCGAGTTTCTCCGCGGCGGCCTTGCTGCCTGAATAATTGATGGCCACGGCGGCGCCGCGCGCGGCCAGTTCACGAGCAATGGCTGCGCCGATGCCCTTCGATGCGCCGGTGACCAGCGCCACTTTCCCTTGAAGATCGCTCATATTCCGCTCCGTGTGCGAATGTCATCAATTCGACAATTCCACAACTATCGAATTGATTGAGGAACGCAGGGAAAGGATTCAGAAGCATTGCGGGAATTGTCTGGAGCCGTATTGCGCGTCCATATGGCGCCTCGCTACAAGCCTCCGATTTGAAAGGGCACGACTTCAGTCGCGCCGTAAGTGATAGACAATAAACGTTGCGTTAGCCCCTGAGGGAGCCTCCGCTTTGTTGAAGAGATCTTTTCGGAGTTTCCTTTCGGCCTATTCAGCCGGTCGGCTAGGAGGTTGGCCGATGGTGGCGAGGCTGGCCTGGAAGGCTTGCCACACGTCCGCACGCAGGCTCAGGTAGACGTATTTGCCTTCCCGGCGGGTGCTGATGAGATCGGCGGCCTCCAGCTCCTTGATGTGGTGGGAGAGGGTGGCAGGCGCGATGTCCATGGCGGCGAGTGCCTCGGCACAGCCCAAGGAACAGGTCGAGCAGGCGATGCGCTCGAGCAGTTGCAGGCGGCGCGGCTCGGCGAGAGCTTTCAGAATGGCCGTGAGGCGGGCGGGCGCGAGCGGGGTTGGCTTCATCGTGGTTTCGGATGCAAAAGCCGGATTCGCAGTCAGCGCCATGGGTTCCATTCTTTGCGAAACGGGCTGTTGAGTATTTTAGACCCGAAGGCTGAACGGCGACCCGCCATGCCAGATCGACGCAGGGCAATCGCATGAAGATCGGAAAGCGGGAGAAGTGGCGTTTTGAAAGGGCACGACTTCAGTCGTGCCGCAAAATGGGCAGAGAATCCTGGGCTTTAGCCCCTGAGGGACTGTTCGAAATCGCCTAAGAACTTCTCTCTTCCGCTTCTCAAGCCGCACTTATGGAATCTCGCGATCGGCACAACGAAAGTCGTGCCCTTTCAAAGCAGTTGTTCCTCGTGGTTCACCCGCTTCATGCGACCCGCCATGCCAGATCGACGTCTCGCCGGATCGACTACGGTTTGTCCGCCACCGCTAACAATGTTTGGAAATTAGGCGATTCGGCTTCCTTGTGCACCACGGAGGTCTGCACGCCGGTGAAGCCGGCCTTCTGCAGCATGGACTCCAGATCGGCTTCGCTGAATCCAAGCCACTCGTCGGCATAGAGCTCGCGGGCCTCTTCAAACCTGTGCCTGGCCAGGTCGAGGATGACGATACGGCCGCCGGGACGCAGAATCCTGCCTGCCTCGGCCAAGGCGCGGTCGGGATGCAGGGCGTGATGCAGCGATTGGGAAAAGAACACCAGGTCCACCGACCCGTCGTCGATGGGCACCTCTTCCATGTCGCCCAGCCGGTATTCCACATTCTTGACGCCATGCCGGAGTGCTTCTTCCCGCGCCACTTCGATCATCTTGACAGAGGTGTCGACCGCGATGACCTTGGAGGCGCGCTGGGCCAGCAGCAAGGCAAAGGTGCCTTCTCCCGCGCCCAGATCGGCGATGACCAAGGGCGGCATCAGGCGCAAGAGCGCTTCGGCCATCCCTTTCCAGGAGCGGCCGGGGACGTAGTCCTTGCCTAGGCGGCCGGCAACCGAGTCAAAGAAGCTGCGCATCTTGTCCTGACGCTTCTTGAGCACGCTGCGCATGGCGGCCTGGTCGGCGGCGGTCTCGGGGATCTCCCGGACGGCTTCTGTCAGCAACCTATCTAAAACGCCACCCGCACCGGAGGTGCCCCCACCGCAGGTGGTGGAGTAGAAATTGCTCTTGCCGGTGCGGCGATCTTCCACGAGGCCGGCTTGCTTGAGTTGGGAGAGATGCGTGGAGATGGTGCTCTGGCCCATGACCAGGATCTCTTGCAGTTCGGCCACGGAAAGTTCCTCTCCGCGCAGCAGCAGCAGAATGCGCAGCCGGTTCGGATCAGCCACCACGCGCAGAGTTTTTACAAGAGAAGGCATGATTCACCATTGACGCCGGACTAGAGGTTCTGATACATATCAACATATCACGATTTGACGATGCAACTCTAGCGAGTCGGCAAAGTCAGTAATTCAGCAGATTTGCGCTTCAGCAGCAGCGGCTAGCAGTCGGCGGTTAAAGTCGAGCTTTGAAAGGGCACGACTTCACTCGTGCCGCAAGGCGTTGAAAACAGACGTTGGGCTTTCCAGGCTGCGGAAAAGCTCTTCGGGAAGGCTCGGTGCGTCAGGGCACGACTTCAGTCGTGCCGATAAGGCCCATAGAATGAGTGGGGCTTTAGCCCCCGAGGGATGCTCTTCGGCGGTTTTGACTTTGGCCACTGGCAGACGGCGTCAACAGTTCAACTTTGAGTTCCAAGGAGAATCAGCATGGCAGCATCAACCATCGAGATCGCGGATTTGGCTTACAAAGTAGCCGACATGGCCCTTGCGGACTGGGGCCGGAAGGAAATCGACATCGCCGAGCACGAGATGCCGGGCCTGGTGTCGATTCGCAACAAGTATTCGGCCGCCAAGCCGCTGGCCGGCGTGCGCATCACAGGCTCGTTGCACATGACCATCCAGACCGCCGTGCTGATTGAGACGCTGGCGAGCCTGGGCGCCGAGGTTCGCTGGGCGAGCTGCAACATCTTCTCCACCCAGGACCACGCCGCCGCCGCCATTGCGGCCACCGGCGTTCCCGTTTTCGCGTGGAAAGGGGAAAGCCTCGAAGAGTACTGGTGGTGCACCTACCAGGCGCTGAATCACAAGGGTGGCCTTGGCCCCGAGCTGGTCGTAGACGACGGCGGCGACGTGACCCTGCTGATCCACAAAGGCTACGAGCTTGAGAACGGCGATACCTGGGTAGACTCGCCCTCCGGCAGCCACGAAGAAAAGGTCATCAAGGATCTGCTGAAGGCCGTGTTTGCCGAGGACCCGCAGCACTGGCACAAGGTTGCTGCGGAGTGGCGCGGCGTGTCGGAAGAGACCACCACCGGCGTGCACCGGCTCTACAAGATGATGGAGCAGGGCAAGCTGCTGGTGCCCGCCATCAACGTGAACGACTCCGTGACCAAGTCGAAGTTCGATAACCTCTATGGCTGCCGCGAGTCGCTGGCCGACGGCATCAAGCGCGCCACCGACGTAATGGTAGCCGGCAAGGTCGCGGTCATCTGCGGTTACGGCGATGTGGGCAAGGGCTGCTCGCACTCGCTGCGCGGAATGGGTGCTCGCTGCATCGTCACCGAGGTGGATCCCATCAACGCGCTCCAGGCGGCCATGGAAGGCTTTGAGGTCACCACGGTTGAGGAAACACTGGGCCGCGGCGATATCTACGTCACCACCACCGGCAATGTGGACATCGTCACGCTGGAACATATGAAGAAGATGAAGGACCAGGCCATCGTCTGCAACATCGGCCACTTCGACAACGAGATCCAGATGGACCGGCTGAACGCGGAGCCGGGAGTGACCAAGCTGAACATCAAGCCGCAGGTCGACTTCTACACCTTCCCCGCAACGGGAGACAAGCCTGCTCACGGCATCTTCATCCTGGCCGAAGGCCGCCTCGTAAACCTGGGCTGCGCCACCGGCCACCCCAGCTTCGTCATGAGCAACAGCTTTGCCAACCAGACGCTGGCGCAGCTCGATCTCTGGGAGAAGCGGAACAGCTACAAGGTTGGCGTCTATGTGCTGCCCAAGAAGCTGGACGAAGAAGTAGCGCGCTTGCATCTGGAAAAGATCGGTGTCAAGCTGACCACGCTCTCAGCCAAGCAGGCCGAGTACTTAGGCGTGCCGGTCGAAGGCCCCTACAAAGCAGAAAACTACCGCTACTAAGCACCTGCGGTGCGGCCAATTGCCTTCGGCCGGTCTGCGCTCGAAGAACGCGCGGGGGCTGAATCGGAGGAATAACAAACCTGGGTGCCCCAGGTCCCTCGCTTTTGGGGACCTGGGAAACCACGCCAATCGAACTCGCAACGTTTCTTGCCGCGCAATTCAACCGGAGGTAAGATCGACTTACCATGCAGACCAAGGTCTCAACCAAAGGTCAAATCGTGCTGCCGGGATCGATTCGCCGCCAGTTGGGCATTCACTCGGGCGATGCGCTCGATGCCGGTATCGAGGATGGCCGCATTGTGCTGACGCCGCGCAACAAGCATCCTCTTGAGAAGAAGGTTTTTGAAGCTAAGATCGTCAAAGATCCGTTGACAGGGTTTCCGGTGATCGATTTAGGACCCGATGCACCTGTCCTGACCAATGAGCAGGTTAGGGAAATGCTCGCGGACTTCCCATGAAGTATTTGCTCGATGTCAGCACACTGATCGCATTTGGACTTCGAACTCACCAATTGCACGGCCGGACTGCTACCTGGGTGCAGTCGCAGAGCGATGCGACACTTCTCACCTGCTCGATCACAGAGTTGGGGTTTGTGAGAATTCTCGCGCAGGTTCCCAACTCCGGGCTGACTGTCGCAAATTCCATGGAACTCCTTCTGCAAATGAAGGCGGACCCAGTTCTGCGGCTTATCTTTGTCCCGGACGGGAACGATATTTCGCTGCTTCCGGGGTGGGTGAAATACCCAAAGCAAACGACCGATGGCCATCTGGTTCAACTGGCAAATACCCACGGAGCGGTTCTGGCCACGCTGGATGAGGGAATTTCCGGCGCCTACCTGATCCCGTAGCACACATGCTGTGAAGGAGACGCCTTCGGCTGGTAAAAGGTGAACAACGCAGCTTTGTAACAGGGCATGGCTTCAGCCGTGCCGCAAGAGGCAATCCATGAAAGCCCCGCTGAGTTTTTCGTTTGAACTGTTCCCCCCCCGCACGCCCGAAGGCGTGGCCAAGCTGCCGGCCATCATTGGCCAGTTGGCCGCGGTCGAGCCCAACTACTTTTCCATCACCTACGGCGCGGGCGGGTCAAACCAGGACGGCACCTACGAAACGCTGATGGCCGTGGTCAAGCACAGCGGGGCCGAGGCCGCGCCGCACCTGACCTGCGTCGGCACGACGCGCACCCAAATCGCCGCACTGCTGCAGCGCTATCGGGAAGCCGGCGTGAAACGCATTGTGGCCCTGCGCGGCGATCTGCCGGCCACTGCCATGAGCGCCTCCGCTCCCGGCGATTTCCACTATGCCAACGAGCTGGTGAGTTTTATCCGCGAGACCCATGGCGACGCCTTCAAGATCGAGGTGGCCGCTTATCCCGAGATGCACCCGCAGGCGCCCAACCCCGCCGTGGACTTCGAGAACTTTCGCCGCAAGGTGGAGGCGGGCGCCGACGGCGCGCTGACCCAGCTCTTCTATAACGCCGACGCCTATTTCGACTTCATGGACCGCTGCGGCAAGGCAGGCATCGCCATTCCGGTGATGCCGGGCATCATGCCCATCACCAACTTCGCCAGCAACCTGCGCTTCTGCACCAATTGCGGCGCCGACATGCCTCGCTGGCTGCGCCTGCGACTGGAAGAGCTGCAGGACGACAAGCCGGCCTTGCAGGATTTCGGCCTCGACGTGGTCACCCGCCTGTGCGAAACGCTCTTGCGCAACGGCGCGCCCGGCCTGCACTTCTACACCGCCAACCAGGCCGAGCCCACCTTGCGGTTGTGGCAGGCCCTGGCGCTGCCCGTCGGGGCGGGTTTAGAACATTTTTCCTGATGGCGTAGGGTGCGGGTGCTCCACCCTCGCCGCGTTTTTGTTTTTACGGCTAGGGTGGGATCCCTCTATACCAATAGGGATGCTCTAGCTGGCAGGCGATCCTCGCGGATATTCACAAAAGCAACGACGGCGCGGCCTAAACTTTCCCTTCGCACCGCCGAAAATCTACGCAGAGACCAGAAACTTCCAGGACCACGCATGTCGCTCCAATGCGCCGTTCAGGATCAGTCCACGCAAGCGTTCTCTCGCAGCGGCTGAGGTGCCGGTCGTTCCTGCCTCCCAACGAAATTTGGCCCTTCCGGTTTTCGGGCCGCTGCCGAATCGTTCTTCTTAAACCCCTGCTTCACTCGCTGCATCTTGGCTGCACTGCCTTGAAAGGGAAGGAAATGCACCTCTCCGTACAGAAGAAACTAGCCGTTGGAATTTCCCCTGTTCTGCTCGTCGCGCTGCTGTGCTCCACCATCGTCCTCTACCAGATTCATCGCATGGAGGTCATACAGCGCCAAATCATGTCGGTGCACATCCCTTCTGTTCTTGCCGCCGAACGTCTGAGCCACGATGTGGTCGATGCCAGCTTTCAATACCGCAACCTGATTATCTGGGGCGACGACCCGGCGCTGTTTGCCAAGTACGAAAGCGCCCGCCAGGCGGCCTGGGGCCGCCTCTTCGCGGAGTTGGATGCGCTCAAAAAGATCGACACCGGCCAGAATGCTGAACTGCTGTTGCGTCTGGAGAGCGACATCCGAAATGGGTCTTATGCGATCCAGGAGGATACCCGCCTGGACTTGTTCGGCAAGGGCCCGGAAGCCCGCCAGAACGCGTTGAACACCATGAAAGGCGGAGCGCCTCGCGCCGCCAAAGTCTCCGCCGATTGCGTCGAGCTCTCAAAGAATGTGCTGGACGCACTGGACCGGGACAACAACAAACTGGCCTTCGCGCAATCCACAATCACAATTGCGTGGCTCGCCTCAGGACTCGTAATGGGCGTTGTCGGGTTCGCCCTGTGGAAATACATTGGCGGCAACCTGCTGTCGGGGCTGGAGATCATTGAGGAACGGATTCGCGCAATTGCTCAGGGCGATCTGAGCGGGGCGCCCTTTACCCATTTCACCGGCGATCAGATCGGGGTCACCTTGTCTTGCCTGAATGAGATGCAGGCCAATCTGTGCGACACCATCTCGGCAATCGGGCGGACGGCGCAGACGGTTGCGGTCGCCTCGGAGCAGATCTCGGCTGCAGCCAATACGGCCAATGCGGGAGCCATCGCCCAGCGCGACCAGGTGGCGCAGGCAGCCATTGCCATGAAAGAGATGGCAACCACGGTGACGGCGGTCTCGGATCACAGCTTCCGCGCCGCCAACAATGCCCGCAAGGCTACCGACCTGGCCCAAAAGGGCGGGCAGGTGGTGAAGGAATCGCTGACCACCATGCACGAAATTGCCGAGTCGGTAAGCGCGACGGCCGAGAGGATCGAAGAGCTGGGCAAGAGCTCCGATCAGATCGGCAAGATCATTGGCGTGATTGACCAGATCGCCAGCCAGACCAACCTGCTGGCGTTGAATGCTGCCATTGAAGCGGCCAGGGCGGGTGAGCAGGGGCGGGGCTTTGCCGTGGTGGCCGGCGAAGTCCGGCAGTTGGCCGAACGCACCACCAGGGCCACCAAGGAAATTGCGCAGATGATCGAGCGCGTGCAGGTTGAAACCAGCACCGCGGTGAGCCAGATGCAGGCTGGAACCAAACAGGTGGAAGTAGGCGTGGTCACTACTTCAAAGGCAGGCGAATCGCTCACCCAGATCATCGCCGCGGCCAAACAGGTGGGGGACATGATCGTACAGATCGCCACCGCCTCGGCCCAGCAAACCAACTCCTCCGACCGCATCAACGGCAACGTGGATCAGATAGCCAAAATCTCGGCCGAAGCCGCCTCGGGCGCGGAACAATCGGCCAAGGCCTGCGAGGACCTTTCGCGCTTCGCCGCGGAACTCCGCCAGTTGACGGCTCGGTTCACCCTGGGCTGCAACGGTTTAGACTTGGACGTCGAGAAAAACTCGGCACAATCGTCTCCTCCGCGAAATCGATAGCGAGGCAATTGGGGCGGACAAGAGCTTTTTATCGGACCGAGCCCCCGGGAAAGACGTGACACTTGATTCAGAGAAGTCTTTGCTTCGTTGTTTTCAGCGCGCTGTTGTGCGGCGCAAGCCTGATCACCGGTTGTGGCGGAGGGGGCGCCGCTACCACCGTCCCGACCCCGACACCCACCCCAACACCGACACCAACCGCCGCGGCCTATTATTTCGATTGCTCCCAGCCTTCCGACGGGAACGGCACGCTGGCTTCCCCGTGGAACAGCATCAAGGATGCGGCGCGCGACTTCATCCCGGGAGACCAACTGCTGCTGAAGCGGGGAACCACCTGCAACGGCAGGCTGCTGCCCCTTGGCAGCGGATCCAGCGGAAGCCCGATTGTGATTGATGCCTACGGAACAGGCAGCCTGCCCATCCTGAAGGGAGGCGCAACCGACCAATCGGTGCTGCAACTGAGCGACCAGCAATTTTGGGAGATCGACAATCTGGAGATTGTCGGCGGGGTCAATTACGGCGTGTTTATCACCGGAACCGCCACCAATACCCCGATGCACCACATCTATCTAAAGAACCTGAATGTGCACGATGCCACCGGCGTTTCCACCAGCCGTGGCGATTCCGGCGAAGTCATGGTGTCGGGCGTGGGCATTGGTTCAACGCTGAACGACATCCTGATTGACGGCGTGACGGCGGGGCCGAGCAAGGTGTCGGAGGGCATCATGGTCTCCGGCGGCGGCGGCTGGACCGGCAACAGCAGCCAGCCCCTCGGCAACAACATCGTCATTCAGAATTCAACGGCGCACGACGTCTATGGCGACGGCATTCTGTTGCTGGAAATGACCAACGGTACTGTGCAGAACAGCGTGGTTTACAACTCCGGACTGTGCCCCGCCTGCGGCAGCACGCCCAGCGGCCTGTGGGAGTGGTGGTGCAACAGTTGCACCATTCAGAACAATGAGTCCTATGCCAATAAGAGCTGGGAGAGCTACGACGGCGGGGACTTCGACATCGACAACTACGACAACGAGAACATCGTGCAATACAACTACGGGCACGACACAGCCGGCTATTGCATTGCCGTGTTCGGCGCCGAAAGCTCGACCGATACGAACAACATTGTGCGCTACAACGTGTGCTCGAACAATGAACGCAATGCCGCGGGCGCAGCACAGGGCGATATCCGCATGGCCACCTGGGACAATGGCTCCCTGAACGGCGTGCAGGTGTACAACAACACCTTCTATTGGAACCCTGCGGCGCCGGCATCGGTGGTATCGACGATCGACGCGACCTTTGTCGGCTCGGCGCCCAACTTCTTCAAGAACAACCTGGTCTATGCGGCAACTCCGGGCGTAGTCACAGTGAACAGCGGCATGGTGCTGGACTACAACCTCTACTGGGACAGCGGAGGCGGCGCGCCGCAGTGGACGTGGAATGGCAAGACCTATTCCAGCCTGGCGGATTTTCAAACAGCCAGCGGGCAGGACGCGCACAGCCTGGTGGCCGATCCGCTGCTGAACGACCCCACCCATCACGCCACAGGCAAGCCGGCCAGCGCGTTCACCTTGCAGCCCGGTTCTCCGGCAATCGGCGCGGGCGCCAATGTGTGCGCCGGCCTCACCGGCTGCAGCATGGGCTCGCAAGACTTCTTTGGCAACCCTCTGCCCACCGGCGGCACAGGCTTCAACATCGGCGCGTTTCAATAGGCGCCCGGTATGCGATTGCCGGGATGGCCGTTTCTGATTCCGTTACTCGCGGCCGGCGCGCTATGCCAGGCGCCGTCGCCGTCGCCCTGGACCGGCTTTTCTGCGCCGGCCATCGACGGCGCCCGGTTCGCGATCCATACCGCCGACCACGCCCCGACGCTCTTCGGATTCCTTGCCATGACGCGCAGCGTTCCCCAGGCAGACTCGCGCAGCACAGCCGTCATCCTGCAGAGCCTCGACCATCAGTACGCAGCGAAAGGTCTTCGCGTCGCTGCCATGGACGCCTCCGCAGCCGTCTCCGGCCAGCCGTCCCGTCATGACGACGTCGTCAATACCGCGGCCGACTGGAATCTGAGGTTCCCGGTGCTGGAGGATCCGGACGGCAGCCGTGGGCGGGCCTTTCATCTTCGCGGATTGCCCACGCTGGTGCTGCTCGCCGCAGACGGAACAGAGGTGGGGCGATGGGTAGGCTACACCCGAACCGCGGTGCTGGCACAGGCCATTGAGCGCCAGCTAGGAGGCCCGCTTGGCCCGCTCCCGGATGCCGCAGCCTCTCCTGGCCAATCTTCCAAAAAGCGCTAAGGAACCCCTGATTCAGTCGTGGTATGAAAGGGCCCGACCTTAGTCGTGTCTCCATGAGCCTTTGGCCCACCCAAGTGGATGAAAACGCCCGCGGATGCGGATGCTGTATCGCGTGAAGCGCCCCGGGGCGAATCGAAAATAGCCCAGGGCACAAGCCCTGGGTGAGCAGCTGAATTGCTGCGCAAGCCCCGGAGGGGCGGCCGATTCAGTTGCACAGATTCCAAAGGAGTTAGTCAGCGTTTTCGACCGTGCCGCAAATGGACCGAGAAATCATCGGCTTTCGCCGCCGGTCGACGGTAAGGGAAAGTGTTACTGCTTCCGGCCCTTGCGGCGATGGAAGAGGCGGCGATAGAGAAGCCATAAGGAGTTGTGCATGAGGCGGGTTTGCTCCGCCTTCAGAGCCTGATAAGAACGCTCCACATAGATGTCGAACTCCGGGGGCCAGCCAATCGTCGAGCGACGCTCGGTGTAGTCACCCTCGGCCCACTTCGACAGCACCGCCTTGTAACCCACCACGTGCGTCACAAAATCCAGCAGGCAATGGGGCATCTGTTCTTCGATGATCAGGTAAGCCTTCTCAATGATGATCTTCTCGCGAACATCGTTGAGGGGCATGAAAATGGTGTTCACCCACAGCATCCAATCCTTCAACTCTTCATCGAGTACGGGATAGCTCTGCGTCTTGCCCAACCGTTGCAGCAGCGAGCGGTAAGCGATGTTGCCGGCCTGCGAAGCGACATAGAGCGGACCGTAAAACTGGTTGAGCCGCTTGTTGACAAGGCGCAGTTTGTCGCGGCGCCGAGCCAACATGCGAGCGCTCAGGAAGGTGACAAGATAACCGGCAAAGGCCAGCACGACAGTGAGCACGGCCGCGTTTTGAAGATAGGCGGCCGGCGACAGAAGGGATTGATCTGGAGCTTGCATCGGCGATGAGTATACGCGCGCAGACCGGGGTTCGGACAGTGATGGAGGGCCCGCCTATCTGTGCCGGGCTGTTAGGTAGCCCACGGTCGGAGCGGCTTTCCGCGGGGCGGTCCTGGAACGGCGCCGGGTGGCGGCAAGGTACAGAATCCAGGCACTGATGAAATTTGCATGAGCCCGTCTCCAACAGGATTGACAGCGGACGGGGTAATGGAGCCACAACACATGCAGCCAATCCACACTTCGGAAATGCGAGATTCGAAATTCCTTGCATTCGCAGAAAGAGCACTTCATCGGTCTCTCCAAATTTGAGGCCAGCGGGATCGACCAAGCCCCCGTCTCATGACCGTGTTGGCCACAGAAGACAAAAGAAGCTCAGCATCCATTCGCCTGAGTCATTCCGCAAATCGTAGGATTGAGGATTGAGAAAATAAGGAAGAGCGTAGCTTTGCCGGGCCCAAGTTACTTGAGCCCCCAACACATCTCAAGGGCTATTGGCGCATCTCAGCTACTAAGAATGCAACCTTGAATGCAATAACGTTACATCGGTTTCTTGGTTTTTCCAGTGATGATGGTCACGTTACTGAGGAGAGCATTCGCGAGGCTCCAAGCCTCGCGAATGCTCTCCTGGCCATTAAAGTGGAACAAAACTCGAACACAACTCCAGCAGGAGCGGGTACCGCCCGATATCGGTGCCGGCCTCGTAGGTGACCAGTGGGCCGCGCTCCAGCAATGAAAGGTGCTCGAGCAGCTTGGCAGGATCCTGTTGAACCCGCACCGGTAAGTCCTCCACGATGGCTCCAAGCAGGTCCAGGTCCCCGGGGTCGACCACCGCGGGCAATTGTGGATGCACCAGGACCTGAAAGCGACCTTGCTCCTCTTCAAGCACAATCGCCAGCACCAACGCCACTTCCGATAGCGAGTTGGTTCGATGCTGTGGCCGGTAACCCAGAGCACAGAACCGAAGCGGGCTGCTTTCTTTCGTAGATAGGCTCTGTGTGTTCAATTCTCTCTGACCCCTGAAGGGATTCTAGGATAGTCTTTGCAACAGCTTGCAGAAGGTTAAGGCTTGACAGCCGTCGCAGGGTTCGGGACAGAGCCTGCAGAGCAGTGGGAGTTTTCCACTCCTCCGGCAGAACCTGTGCTCGTTTCCACAGCAGATCGGTGTCGAGGCGCAACGCAGCGTTTGGGAGACTTTGAATCCAGTGCGAGGATACTCCAGGGTAGATTTGCGGGTCAAGGTATTGCGATACCACAAAGTGGCGCCAGCTATTGCCTTCCGGACCGCCGAACAAATGCCCGTGATCGTAGAAGAATGCGTTCCATCCTCCATCCGGTTGATCGATAAACAGCGCCTGCCGGTGATCCACGTGTTCGGCGCAAATATCCAGCATCCAGGCTAGCCAGAAGCTTCTGCGGTTGCGCACCCGCTTGAAACTCGAGCGCGGCAGGATATCCGTCACAGTGAAGCCATTGCGGTCCAGAAAACACGACCCGAAGCACCACCCCGCAGAGGGCCGCTGCGGTCCCTCCGGAGTCTGAATCCAACAGGCCGGATTCTGCTCGATGAAGGACTCGGTAACCAACAGAGGTCTCCACTCCGGAACGGAAAGCCTGCAGCCACCGTAGAGAGCGCTACCCATGCACTCGTTGAATGGCAGGTTGGGGCCCTGAGGGTTGTTGGTGAACTTCACCACGTAGGTCAACCCGTCACTGGCCCGAGCCAGAATGGGTTGCGAACCGCCGCGCAGACGCTTCAGATGTTGCGATAGGTAAACAAACTCCCTAGTCCGGGGCCCCATGTTTCACCCCCCAAGAAAGGAATCGAGACGGAGAAATAGAAAAGTCTCGTACGGCAGTTACGGGGTAGAAATGGCAATGCTAGGGCCAACATCCAAGCCGATCCTATAAGAAGCTTCTCATGGAGTCTTCCCGGAGTGTTCTATCTAACTACAGGACTTTCAACAAATAACAGACGATGGAGTCCAGCTTGGTAGCCTGCGGCAAAGGTCTAGTTGTGGCAGGGCACGACCTTGGCACCCGAATCCCGCTTCGTTTCAATGGGAAGCCGGCAGCTTGACCGAGGCTGGGATCACCTTGATTTCGAAGACCTTTGGCCATAGCTTGCCGGTAACAAACAGCCGATCGTGGCCCGCATCGTAGGCGATGCCGTTCAGCACCGCCTCGGGGCTCGACCGCTCCAAGGCCGGCAGCAATCCAGTCAGGTCGATCCAGCCCAGCACCTTGCCTGTGGAGGGGCTGATGCGGGCGATGCGGTCCGAATGCCAGATATTGGCGAAAATCTGCCCGTGGATGAACTCCAGCTCGTTGAGCTGGTCGATGCGGATGCCGCGGTCTTTCACTGTGACGCGGCGAACCACGCGCAGGCTTGTGGGATCGAGAAAGCGCAGCGTCGCGGAGCCGTCGGAGAGGATGAGATGCCGATCGTCCTGCGTCAGGCCCCAGCCTTCGCCGGCGTAGGGCACCGTGCGCAGCAGGTGGAAGGTGAAGCGGTCGTAGACCAGCGCAACATGACTTTGCCAGGTGAGTTGAACCAGGGTGCTTCCCCAGGCGGCCAGCCCTTCTGCAAAGTACTGATCTGGGACGCTTTGAAGCTGCAAGATGCGTCCGGATTCCAGCTCTTCCATGCGCAGGGAGGAGCGGCCGTTAAGCCCCGTGCTCTCGTAAAGATGGCCGTCCAGGTAGAGAAGTCCCTGCGTATACGCTTGTTGGTCGTGAGGATAGACGTGGACGACCCGGTAGGCGTCGGCTGTCTGCGCCAGCGCGACTGCACCAACCCAAAAGACGAGCGCGGCGACAACCAGGCGTGGCGAGAAGTGCAAGCGCATCGGCCTAACCTCAATCGACGTCGTTGGCCACAAACACTTCTACGGGGGGATTGCTGGTCAACTGCGTATCGAGAATGAGCACGGTCCGAACCTCGCCGCCAACCAGGGCCAGGGGCGCTGAGGTGTATTTGGGCGTCAGTAATCCGGTCGGCACAATGACCATGGTTACGGACTGAGAGCTGAAACTCAGATAGCCCGCAGTGCCGCCCACTGGCAGAGCCGTGACCAGGGGAATGGTATTGGCCAGCGTCGTGCCGTCGGGAACCATGTAGACGTCGACCGCACCGGTCTTCGGTGCCTGGTTCAGGAAACGGAACGCGGAGTGGCCGCTGGCTGCAGGCACCTGCTGATCTTCAAGGATGGTCACTTCGTAGCTGTTGGTCGCCGCGCCGTTGTCTGTCAGAAAGACCGAATGTTGATGGCCGGCAAGCAGCGTGCCGTTGGTGGTCACCAGGGCCGTGCCCCCGGTTGCTGCCGTCACCTTGATGGCCGCGGCGTTGCTGGCGGCCACGGTGCCGTAAGCGGTGATGGTGCCCTGCCCGATGTTGCCCGCGATCAGAGTCCCCTCTACCGTGACATCGACGGCCGGCGCAATGTAGGAGGCGTCGATCACGCGGACCAGGCTGGGCTGCGTGTAAGTGGCAACGTTCTCGCACGCCGAGAGCATCAGGGCCAGCGTGAACGAACCCACCACAGCCAAGGCCAGGCGGGGTAAGGTCAATCGTCGATCTTCATCCATCCGCCGTTTCCCAAATCTCATCATGCGCAGGTTTTCCGACACAGGGCTGCCCGAGTCTCACACCATACTACAGGGGGGAACTGAAAAGAGTTTACGACTTTTGGGCCATTGGGCGGAGGGGGAATTCAAAGGCACACTGCCTTGAGTGGAATTGCCGCTTCGCACCGCCCCAGCCGAAGAACGAAGCCAAAACCGCGCGATCGGCGGGCCTCCTGCTCCAGGTAACCAAACGGCTTATGACTTTTGTATTGCCATCTGCGTTACTTTTTGCTATCTATGGGGCAATCGTTCCACCCAAGGAGTTGTACCAGCCATGGCCAAAGACCTGCGCCTTTACCTGGCTGCCGCCGTCCTCTTGTTCGCCGCCGGATGCAGCACAATCAGCACCAACTCTCCCGCACCTTCGATCACCGGCAATTGGGCCTTCACCGCACCACCGCCCCAGAACGCACCCGCCGCCGTCACTCTGAATGCCGGATTCACTGAAAGCACAAGTGGAACCGTGAGCGCGGTCGCACACCTCACAGGAACATCCTGCCTGCCCCCGACCACCGGCATCGTGCTCTCCGGCTCTGTTGGCTCCAACAACAATCTTGCCCTCACTTCCCAACCCTTCGCCGGAACCACACTTTCCCTCAATGGCCAGCTCGCCACCGCCGGCACGGTCATCTCCGGCGCCACCTGGAGCTTTTCCGGCGGAAGCTGCGCCGCACTCGGCAGCGCAACGGTCACGGCCACCCACTTCGACCAGATCGACGGCACCTATACCGGCAACTTTGTGGATTCCGGCAACAACCAGCTCGCGGTGTCGGCCACGCTCACGCAGACCACCCAGCCCGTCAATGGCCAATACCAGCTCTCCGGCTCGGCCAGCTTTCCCGGCAACCCTTGCTTCACCCAGCCCATTGTCACCAATTCGCTGGTAACCGGCAGCAGCCTCTCCACTACCTACACCGATCAGGTCAGCGGCGCAGTCATCGTGGCCACAGGAACCTTCAACAGCACGGCGACTCAGCTTACCGTGACCAACTGGCAAGTGACCGGCGGACTCTGTGACGGAGACACCGGAACCGGCTTCCTGAGCGAACCGGACTAGGCCAGGGACCAAGGGCCACCGGCATTTCTCAGCCGCCAAGGATTGTAGCGCCGGCCTCCCGGCCGGCTGTCCTGAGGGCCTCCTGGCCCTCAGGGGCTTGGCCGCCCCATGAACTCAGGCATTCCGCGTCTGCGGGACGCTCAAAGGGGCTTTCCCTCCGAAATCTGCCCATTTCCCGCAGCCTCTTCTGCCTCGGGAACGCATGAAGCTTCTCTAGCTCGCTCCCAGATAGATAAACCGGGCCAGAAACAGCGCGGCGAGAATGTAAAGCAGCCAGTCCTGGCGGCGATATTTGCCGGTAACCAGATGCAGAATGGCCCAGGAGATGATCCCGAAGCCAAGTCCATTGGCAATCGAGTAAGTCAGCGGAATCAGGATCAGCGTCAGGAAGGCCGGCACGGCCACCAACGGATCGTGCCAGCGAATCTCGGTGATGGTGGCCAGCATCAGCGAGCCCACCAGGATCAGCGCCGGGGCCGTTGCTGCGGGCGGCACAATCCCCACAAACGGCGCTGCCCCAATCGCTCCCAAAAACAGCAGTCCGGTTACGATGGCCGTTACGCCGCTGCGCCCTCCGGCGGCCACGCCTGCGGTCGACTCCACATAACTCGTAACCGTGGAGGTCCCGGTCAGCGAGCCGAACACCGTGGCCGTCGCGTCGGCCAGCAGGATCCGGTTCAGCCGCGGAATGGAGTGGTCGGGCGCAATGAGCCCTGCGCGCTTGGTCACAGCCACCAGGGTTCCCAGATTGTCGAACAGATCCACGAAAAAGAAGACAAAGACAATCTCCAGCAGTCCCTTGTTGAGCGCGCCGCGAATATCGAGCTGGAATGCGGTGGCCGCCAGGGCGTGAAATCCGCCCGGCGCCGGAGTCCAGTGAACCAGGCCGCAAGCCCAGGCGATGCCCGTAGTCGTGAGCACACCGATCAGGATCGAGCCGCGGATCTTCTTCACTTCCAGCGCGACCATGAGAATGAGGCCGAACAGGGCCAGCGCGGTGGCGGGGTTGCGGATATTGCCGATGGTGACCAGCGTCTCGGGGTCGCCGATCACCAGCCCTGCGTTGCGAAATCCGATGAAGGCGATGAACAGCCCGATGCCGCTGGCAACGGCGGCATAGAGTTCGTGCGGAATCGAGCGCAGGATCATCTGCCGCAGCCCGGAAACCGTCAGTGCCAGAAAGATAACGCCGGAAAGAAACACCGCGCCCAGCGCCGTCTGCCAGGGAATATGCATCTTGAGGCAAACAACGTATGTAAAGTAGGCGTTGAGGCCCATCCCGGGCGCCAGCGCAATGGGATAGCGCGCCACCACGCCCATGAGAATGGAACCGAATGCCGCCGAAAGGCAGGTGGCGGCCGTGACCGCGGCCAAAGGCATGCCGGTAGCCGACAAGATCGAGGGGTTGACCAGCACAATATAGGCCATGGTCAAGAAGGTGGTCACCCCGGCCAGAATCTCGGTGCGCCAGTTGGTCCCCAGGCGGGTAAATTCAAAGTAGCTTTCGATTCGCTTTAGCATAGGCGGGTACTTTTAGAAGATCACACAGGTGCGGGATCGCAAAGCGATTTATGTGCAAAAGCTTCCTGGCGCGCCCCAGCCCTTCCAGGCATCCAATCTGGTGGCGCGCACGTCCAGCCTGGCAGGATCCGGCGCCGCACACCCTTGGCAGCATCTTCCCGCGGTGCTTTCAAAGGCTGCCCACAGGTTTTCCCACCCCCCCACAAGGAGAACGAGACTTGCCCACGATCAGGACCAAGGACGGTACAGAAATCTACTTCAAGGACTGGGGCGCGGGACAACCCGTCGTTTTCAGTCACGGCTGGCCGCTCAGCGCAGACGCATGGGACGACCAGATGGTGTTCTTTGCCTCACGCGGATATCGAACCATTGCGCACGACCGCCGCGGCCATGGGCGTTCGAGCCAGCCATGGGACGGCAACGATATGGATACTTTCGCGGACGACCTGGCGACCCTTACCGATGCGCTGGACCTCAAGAATGCGATCCATGTCGGCCACTCCATGGGCGGCGGCGAGGTGGCTCGCTACATCGGCCGCCACGGCACCGGCCGCGTGGCCAAGGCGGTACTCATCGGCGCGGTCCCGCCCCTCATGTTGAAGACCGGTGCTAATCCCCTCGGCGCTCCCATGGAAGTCTTCGACGGAATCCGTGCCGGGATTCTGGCCGACCGCTCCCAGTTCTTCAAAGATCTGTCGGGGCCGTTCTACGGAGCCAACCGGCCCGGTTCCACCGTCTCCCAAGGCCTGCGGGATTGGTTCTGGCTGCAAGGCATGAATGCCGGCGTCAAGGCGGTCCTGGACTGCGTCAAGGCCTTCTCCGAGACCGACTTCACCGAAGATTTGAAGCGGTTCGACGTGCCCACCCTGGTGCTGCACGGCGACGACGACCAGATGGTGCCCATCAACAGCTCGGCTCTGCTCGCAGTCGCTTTGCTTAAAGGCTCCACCCTCAAGGTCTACCCAGGCGGAGACCACGGCCTCTGCTCCACCCGCAAAGATCGGGTCAACGCCGACCTGCTGGCTTTCATCGAGAGTTGAACAGGCTCGTAAAGACTGTGAGGCGGGCGCCCCATCCATGCCGCGTTTTGTGCGGCATGGGTGCGAATCGCAATCGCTCCTTGGGTGCCGGATCGATTCGGGCAAGGCCCGATGCTCACGCCGTCGCAGCCCCGCGCTTGCTTAGCCCTTTCAGCAGCAGGTCCATCGACACCCCCTGCACGACGATCGAACAGATCACCACCAGGTAGGTGGCCCCGATCATCCAGGAACGGCCCAGCGCCGCCGGCACTGAAAGCGCCAGGGCGATCGAGAGCCCCCCCCGCAGCCCGCCCCAGGTCAGGATGACCGTGGAACTGGTGTGCCTTCGCTGGAAGATGCGCACAACTCCCAGCAGCAGCGCCACCGTAGCCAGCCGCACCACGTTGACTGAAAGTATCGCGGCCAGTCCGGCATGAAGAACGGGCGCATTCAGAGCGATCACCACGGACTCCAACCCAAGCAGCACGAACAGAACCGAGTTCTGGATCTCGTCGATCACCTTCCAGAAGCCGTCGACGTTATTGTGGGCGATGCGGTCGCGCGGAAGTTGGCGGTTGAAATGGCGCAGGGCGATCCCGGCCACCACCGCCTCCAAAGGCGCCGACAAATGCCCCGCGTCGGCAATCACATAGCCGCCCAGGGCCAGGGCCAGCGTCAGCAGGATCTCCACTTGGTAGGAGTCCACAAGGCGCATGAGCTGCGAGGCAATCCAGGCCGTCAGAACGCCCACGGCGATGCCGCCCCCGGCCTTCAGAAACAGCAGCCCGGCGATATGCCAGGGTGTGGGCGCCTGCCCGCGGGCCACCGCCAGCATGGTCAGGAACAGAACCGCCCCGATGCCGTCGTTGAACAGCGATTCACCCGCTAATTGGGCCTGAATGGGCTTGGGAACGCCGGTGCGGCGAAGCATTTCCAGCACGGCGATGGGGTCCGTCGGCGAAATCAGCGCGCCAAAGATCAGGCACTCCATCCAGGGCGTGCCCGCGCCCCCCAGAAAGAACATCAGCCCGGCCACCAGGAAGACCGACATCACCGTGCCGGCAATCGAGAGCAGCGAGACCGTGAGCTTCTCTCTGGCGAGGTCTTCCAGATCCAGCAGAAAGGCTCCTGCAAAAAGCAGCAGAGGCAACATGCCGTGCAGAATCAGGCTCTCGAAATCGATCTGCCGCACCAGCTCAATGGCCCATGCATGAATCGGCGGGGCCAGCCGCCCGGCCGCGGTAAAGCACCCTGAGGCAATCACGGTCAGAATCATGGTCCCAATGGTGATGGGAAGCTTGAGCCAGCGGGAGCTGATCCAGCCAAAGACGGCTGCGGTGGCGACCAGGATGCTGAGGATTTCAAGAGTCGTCATGGGTAGGCTGGAGGAACAATTGCTCTTATCGTAGCTGAGAGCGGCCGCAATCATCCCGGAATCGGCGGTCGAGAGCAAGGCAATCGCATCAAGCTGTCTTGAAAGGGCACGGCTTCAGCCGTGTCGCAGAGCTGCCGGAGAACCCCCGGACCTCACAGGCTGCGAAAGAACTCACTTTGGATGGCTAGAAGTGTCAGGGCACGACTTCAGTCGTGCCGTAGGTGCCCTAACATGAGTGGTGCATTAGCCCCCGAGGCATGCTTTTCGAGCTTCCAGCTCTGAAAAGCTGTCTTTTCCGCAGCCTGTTTAGCAGCCTCCGAGAGGCCGCATATCAAAAAATGGAAGGAAGGCGGGCGGCCCTACGAGTGCCAGTATGAGGTGAAGCCGCCCACCGAACTTGGGTGCCCCAGGTGCCTCGCATTTGGGCACCTGGGAGACTAAAAAACTCCACCGGCGGGTGGCGCCGGTCCCGGTGATCCTTCCGACCAAAACGTGGGTGCCCCCTCGCTTTCGGGGACCGGTGAGACTTCCGTGCCCCGATTTGCAGGAAGGAGCCCGCAGTCTGACAGGATAGGTCCCCAAAAACGCCCAGGCCACGGAAATGTTTGCTGCGCCCCTCCAGAAACTAGGCGCCTGATCCCTGTTTCACCAATCTCGTCTCGATCTCGATTGCAGATAATTAGTGCCGATGGGCGCATGATAGAGAAAGTAAACACCTCGATCGAGAGGCGTTTCAGGGCCAAAACGACTATAGCGATTCCAGAATGACTGTACCCAGGAACCGCAGCGTTCAAGTCGACGCGACCCCAAGGAGCGGCGACCCTGCACGATGCAAGATAGGGCACACCTATTCTGGAATCGCTCTAGGGGTTGGACCTCCCCTATCCTCCCCCTCCCGGCTTTTTGAGGTATTCCATAGAAAATAAAGAGGTTACGCCAAAAAATGTCAAATATGCTCGTTGAAAACAAAGGACTTAGACATCTGGGAGCCCCGGAAATCCGCATCCGAATCCCCAAAAACCGGAGGGACAGCGATCGATAACACCCCAGAAACGCCTCCTGCTCGCCGCCAATCCCGAAGTTACCCGGCACTCAGTCCTCGTCTCATGCAAAAACCGTGCGCGCAGGATTCGGACTTGGACAGGAAGCTGGGTTGCTGGCAACCGATGCAAGGATAACTGCGGTTAGACAACCGGAAACAACCCAAAATCCCCGCTCAGCCCAGCAGTTTGGCGGCTTCCTTGGCAAAATAGGTCACGGCGAAGTCCGCGCCGGCGCGGCGGATGCCCAGCAAGGCCTCGAGGATGGCGCGATCGTGGTCCAGCCAGCCTTTCTGGAACGCGGCCTGAAGCATGGCGTACTCGCCCGAGACCTGGTAGGCGCCAATGGGCACGCCGACCCGCTCGCGCGCAGCGCGGACCACGTCGAGGTAGGGCATGGCCGGCTTCATCAGGATCATGTCCGCGCCTTCTTCGAGATCCAGGTCGATCTCCCGTATGGCCTCGCGCAGGTTGGCGCCATCCATCTGGTAGGTCTTGCGGTCGCCGAACTGGGGCGCGGAGCCCGCCGCCTCGCGGAAGGGGCCGTAGAAGGCGGAGGCGAACTTGGAAGCGTAGCTCAGAATCGGCGTGTCGAGGCTGCCCTGGGCGTCCAGCGCCCGGCGAATGGCCCCGACGCGGCCGTCCATCATGTCGCTGGGGGCCACAATGTCGGCCCCGGACTTGGCCAGGCTGGCGGCGGTGCGGGCCAGCAGATCGAGCGAGGGGTCGTTTTCCACCTGGAAGCCGTCGGCGGACTCGGTCACGATGCCGCAGTGGCCGTGGCTGGTGTATTCGCACAGGCAGACATCGGCGATGAGCACCAGTTCCTTGGCCGCCTTGGATTGCTTGAGCGCGCGCAGGCCCTGCTGCACGATGCCGTTTTCGTCCCATGCGCCGGTACCTTGCTCGTCCTTGGTCTCGGGCAGACCGAACAGCAACAAGCCGCCGATGCCGAGGCCGGCAACCTCTTCCGCTTCGCGTACCGCTTCGTCGAGCGAGAGGTTGAAGACGCCGGGCATGGAGCTGACCTCGCGGCGGATGCCTTCGCCGGGACAGAGAAAGAGGGGATAGATCAGATCGCCGGGCTCGAGGGTGGTTTCGCGCACCAGGGCCCGCAGAGATTCGCTGCGCCGCAGACGGCGCATCCGGGTTTGAGGGAAGCTCATGGATCAGATTGTAGCCGAGCCGGCAACTGGTGGCCCTCACGACGTCCGCAAGGGATCGGCGGCTGAAGATCGGCTCAGGGCAACTGCTCGTAGAGTGTCGCGTTGCGGTAGCCCAGCAGCACGGCCAGGGTCCAGACGCCCAGGACGGTTCCGACGATGGGATGGAACAGGCAAATGAATGCGGCAGCCAGGGCGACGATGCGCCCCGGGCGCGAGTGGTCCATGAGAAGCCATCCGGCAGCTAGCGCCATGCCGGTGCGGACCAGCAGAAACGTCCAGGCCATGTGGAGAAAGCCGTGGCCGAACCACATGCCGCCGGGGCGGCCCCAAGCCCAATAGCCTGGCCCCCATCCATGAAAGTGGTTGAAAAGAAACCCCTGGGCAAAGTTCAGTCCGATGACGCCGGTGATCAGGGTGTAGCCGGCGTAGACAAACCAGAAGACGCTCAGCGCCCTGATTTTGCCCGCATAGGTGTCAATCTGGTATTGCAGGCCCGGCACCGGAGGCACGGCCGCGGCAGTCTGGCGGCCACATTGAGGGCAGACCGGCTGTCCTTGCTGCAAAGCCTGACCACATCCGCTGCAATACATGGCGCCTCCTCTTGGACGAACTGACAATACTACGCAACGCTCCAGGATTACGTTCCATTGGTTGCTCCAGTGCAGTGGTTCGGCGCAGACGATTCTCACCGGGTACAGCTGGTGTCAAGCTCTTTGCATCCAACAGAAAGAAGTACACCTCGGCGGTCAATAAGAACCAGTGGCCCTTGCACTTCAAGGTGCAGACTCGGAGTCAGTCGGTGTTGACGTGAAAACACGACGAAAGAGGAACATCATGGTCAATTCAGACAAATCAGGTTTTAGCCGGAAGATGCTGATTCCGGTGTTTCTACTGGTAGCCGCACTGCTGGTAGGCTGCGCATCGAGCCAGCAGAAGGCACTGGACCAGGCCAAGGCGCAAGCGGCCAAGACCGGCCAGCCGCAGCAAGTGGTCTCGGTCGACAAGACCGGAACCACCACGACGACGATTGTGCAGCCGCCCGCCCCCGGGCAAACCAACCAGGCCATCACCACCACCCAGACTCCCCTCGCAGCCGGCGCGCCGATTCCTGCGCCGTCCGGGCCTGTGGTCTCTGCATTGCCGCCTCCGCCCGCGCCTGTGGTTCCGGCGAACGTCAGCATTCCGGCGGGGACCGACTTGACCATCCGAATCGACCAGCGCATCAGCGTGAAAACCAGCCGTGCCGGCGATCCGTTTACGGGCGAGATCGTTGCCCCGGTGCTGGCAGCGGACAACTCCATCATCGTGCCCAAGGGCTCGCCCGTGGGTGGCGTGGTGGACGTGTCGCACCGCCGCGGACACTTCAAAGGCGCTTCGCTGCTGGAACTGCGGCTGACCACCCTCACGCTCAATGGCGCGCAATATCCTCTGACCACACGCGACATGGCGGAACGGAAAAAGGGCAAGGGACGGCGCTCGGCTGCCATGATCGGGGGCGGATCGGGCCTGGGCATGCTGGTGGGTGGCATTGCCACCGGCGGTGTTGGCCTGGTGGTCGGCGGCCTGGTGGGCGGTGGTGCCGGAACCGCGGCCGCTGGATTGACCGGCAACCGGGACCTAATCATTCCGGCTGAGTCGATCGTGCATTTCAAGCTGGCCGACGACCTCGTCGTGCAGGAGTGAGTCTCCCAAATCTGAGTTTCCCAGGTCCCGATTCTGGGGCCTGGGAAACCACGGCACTCGACTCCACCCGGCCCAACCACCCCCCGAATCCCGACCCACCACCGCAGAACAAGAACCCGCTGCTACCGGCTTGAAGCCAGGGTTCGCCGCTCCCAGCGCTCTTCATGCCGGTCGTCGCGCAGGGCCAGGGCGATAACGTGGCCCACCGAATCCCGCTCGAAGGTCAGCCGGGTAAGGCTGGAGCCGTTGGGATAAAAGAAAATGAACGGCGTTTCTGCTGCCAGTTCGGCAATCTCCCCTTGCAGATTCTTTTCGTAAAGCTGATCGCCCTGGCGGAAGACGGTGACCACGGGGTGACCTTTGGGGTCGCGGTATTCTCCGGCCAGACTGTCGAGCGCCTGGATGGAGAGCTTGATCGCAGGCGGGTGAATGGGAATCAGGAGCCGCTCTGAAAAGCTGGCTGGCTCCGGCGCGCCGGGCTTGGTCTCCAGATGGTGTTGCAGCAGCCACCGAGGCAGCTCCGGCTCGTTGTAGGCGCGGGTCCAGGCATCGTGGTGCAGTCCCTGATAAAGCCATAGGCGCACCCGGCCCCCGGCGCTTTTGAAGGCCTCGAACATCAGTTCGCTCTGCCGCGGGGCCACCACATTGTCTTCCGTTCCATGGAAAAGCCAGACCGAGGTGCGGCCCAGAGCGTGGGCGTACTCGGCCGGCAAGGTCGAAGCCAGTTGCCAACGCTCCGGGGCATAGCTCCAGAAGACGCCGCCGGCGGCGATAGCCAGCGCGGCCCAGCGGTGGGGATACTGGCGCGCCAATTCCCAGGAGCCGTATCCGCCCATGGAAAGACCCGTGAGATAGGTGCGCCCGGGGTCGCCGTGGAACTCCTCGGTCTCCCGATCGAGTGCGGTCATGGCCATGGCCAGCGCATCCGGATCGGTCCAGTAGCTGGACTGGGGGCATTGCGGCATGACAATGACGAACGGCCAGCGCTCGGGGTGGTCGCGCACCTCCTGGGGCAGGCCGATCTGGGTCTGCCACATGCCCTCGGAGCCGCGCTCTCCGCGGCCGTGCAGGAAGAGGATGATGGGCCACTGCTTGCGATCGTCGCGCCGCCATTCCTCCGGCAGGTAAACCTGGAAGCGGTAGGTGATGCCGCGCAACTCGATCTTTCGGTTCAGAAAGCCGGTTTCCTGGGCAAGCTCCGGAGTGGGAGGATGACTCTTGGCCGCCAGCAGTTCCGCCGTGCCTGGGGCAAGCGCGATCCACAGGCAGGCAACCATGAGTTTTGAAAAACGAAACATAGACGAATCCAAACAGAAAATACCCGGGGTGGAAAGGGCATCCTCACCCCGGGCGTGGCAAGTGTATCGATTGGCGACCCTTTTGGCAACTTGCCCTGCCTTCCTTTCGATTTCCTGACAAACCTTTTACGTCCTCCATGAAAGAATCGAAGTGTTATGCAGAGCATGGTGATGACCAAACTTGAAGCCGGAGACACGCTGGACCACTACCGCCTGGAGGCGACGGTGGCGCGCAGTGGCATGTCCACGCTGTTCCGGGCCACCGACCTGAACGACGGCAAGCAGGTGGCCGTCAAGGTGCCTCATGCCGAGATGGAAGCCGACCCGGTTCTGGTGGAACGCTTCAAACGCGAGCAGCAGATCGGCCAGGAGGTCGACCACCCCGGAGTGGTGAAGACCTTCGACGGCGAAGACCGCAGCCGGCTCTATATGGTCATCGAATGGGTGGAAGGGCGGCTGCTGCGCGCCATTCTGAACGAAGAGCAAAAGCTCAGCATCGAGCGGGCCACGCACTTCGCCCTGGAAATTTGCGAAGCGCTGGATACCCTCCACAAGCATGGGGTGGTGCATCGCGACCTGAAGCCGGAAAACGTGATGGTCGACGCCCGGGACCACATCAAGCTCATCGACTTCGGCATCGCCATGAAAGAGGACGCGCGGCGGCTGACTTATGTGACGGCGTCTCCTCTGATGGGCACGCCGGACTACATCTCTCCCGAGCAGGTGAAGGGGCAGCGCGGGGACCAGCGCAGCGACATCTACGCGCTGGGCGTGATGTTCTACGAGATGCTGACCGGACAAACGCCGTTTACCGGCTCGAACCCGCTGGCTGTGATGAACGAGCGGGTGTTGAACGACCCCAAGCCGGCGCGCAAGCTGCGTCCGGAGATCTCGCCGGAGTTGCAGGAGATTCTATGCCGGGCCATGGAGCGGGAGCCGCGCCACCGCTACGCCACGGCCAACGAGATGGCCTGGGAGTTGGAGCACCAGGAGCAGGTGGGCGTGGACGACCCCGCACGCCGCCAGACCGCGCGGAAATTCAAGCTGCCGGCCGGGCGCAAGATTCTGCTCTATGCAGCCTTGGCCGGGGTGCCGCTGCTGCTGTTCGGGCTCATGATGGCGCTGGCCGGCAAGTAGCCGAGCGTGCCCGCCCCGCAAACTCAACCAAATAAAGACCACTGCCAACCAAATGAAGACCACTGTCAACCTGAGCGAACGGGGCCCCAGGCGCTTTTCAGCCTGGGGGTGGTGAGTCGAAGGATCTGCGGTTGTCTCTCGCGCTTGGAACATATTTCAGAAGCAGGCCACTCGTCCAGCGATATTGACACGCTGGTATCTGCCAAGTAGCCGGTTATTCGGGAATGAAGCGTTTGCATCCTTTTTGACCGCTTCGTGAATCTTCCCGCAAAAGGCGGGACGGCTCGATATCAGTACAAGAACGATGAGCAAGGAAAAGCGGAAATTAGAGACTCGTGCAGAGGTTGAAATCATTGTTTGGTGGATTCTAAAGGATTGAAAGAGGAAATGCACGAGTGAATCCTTCGCTGCGGTCGGATCGTCGCCAACCCGGAAGTTACCCTGAATCCCCGCACAGGCCCACAAAAATTCGGGCAATTGCGCCGAGCTTCGCTTCTTGCCCAAAAAGTCGCAACCCGCACCCAAGCTCTTCGTCCCTCACCCAAATTGTCGGAGTTCTGGGGCAAAGCCCGTTAAGAACATTCCCCTCATCGAGGACTCCCCTACGCCGGCAACTGGCTCAGCAGCTTTCTCGCCCGCCGGAACCATGGCCGTTCGCGGCGGCGAAGGTAGCCGGGCATGGTGGGTTCCTTGTCCAGCACCTTGCGGGCCCATTGCCGGGCTTCAGCCGGGCGGCCTTGTTGCGCCAGTAAATCCGCAAAGTTCAGGTAAGTCTCCGAGAGCGTCGAATGAACCGTCACCTGGCGAAACAGTGCCTCGGCTCGCTGCGTTTGGCCGGTGAGGGCGCAGGCGTGGGCCAGCAGGCCGGCGGCCCGGTGGAAGTCGAAGCCCGGGTCGATGGCCACCACGCGCTCCAGGTCAGGCAGGGCGGCGGCGGGATCGCCCAGTTGCAGTGCGCAGATGCCGCGGCGGTAATAGGAGTCGGGTGTATTGGAGTAGGCGGCGATGGCCCGGTCAAAGGCGGCGCGGGCGCGCTGCAACTGGCCGTCTTCCATGTAGAGGTCGCCCAGTTCCTCGAAGTTGCCGGCCGAGGGATTGTCCCGGATAGCGATTTCAAGCTGACCGATGCGCTTGCGGTGCGGGAAAACCTGAAACGACTGGCGCGCCAGCCCGGCGTCGGGCAGCGCCTCCACACACAGGTATACGATGGCGCCCACGGGGCCGAGAAACAGGATCACGAAGATCCAATAGGTGTCAGGCCGCCGCCGGATGAAGTGGACGATGGCCGCAACCTGGAGCAGCAAACCCCAGGGGTAGAACAAGTGACTCAGTATTCCCATCCGTGGCGATCCCTTTCAACAGCTTACACATTCGAGCCGTGGCATTTCCAACTTTGTGCGGCAAGGGATGGAAGCAGGCAGACTCTGCGATGGCAGCCGCCCGCTTGCGCCGGTGCACGAACGGGAAGCGGGCATAGATTGGGAACTTGCCATGCGGAAACTGTCGCGTTCCCGGACACACGGTCACGTTTTGACCCACACTATTCGATAACCGGGACAGGACGGTCTTTCTATGGCGGCTCAACCTCAACTGGTAAATACCCCAGGTAATTCGTTGCAAGGTTCGGAAATCACGTGTCTGCCCCAGGCAGGCGAAATGCGCTATGTGGCGCGCCAGCCGATTCTGGATCGTCGCAGCAGGGTGCTGGGTTACGAACTGCTGTTTTGGAACGGGCTTCAACCGGGATTTCACGGGGATAGCGAGCTGGGCGTCAAGACGGTGCTGGACAACGCCATCATCTTCGGCATCGAAGAGCTGGCGTCGGGCTTGCCGGCCTTTGTGAACTGCCCGGTGGAGTTGCTCACCGAAGAATGGGCGCGGGTATTGCCGCCCAGCTTGACGGTGGTGGAACTGAAGGAAGAGGCAGATCCCTCGCCCAGCCTGATCGAATCCTGCCGCAAGCTCAAGGCGCTGGGTTTCAAGCTGGCTCTGGACGAGTTTACCGGCAAGCCCGGATCGACCGTGCTGCTGCAATTGGCCGATTACGTCAAGGTGGATATCACCAAGGTCAGCGCCGCGGAGCGTCGCGGCTTGCCCATGCGGTTGCGGGGCATCTCGGCTCGCCCCATCGCCAAGAATGTGGAGACGCAGGCGGACTACAAGCAAGTGGCCGAAGAAGGCTTCGAGCTGTTTCAGGGCTACTATTTCTGCCGCCCCGAAGCGGTCAAGAGCCACAGGATTCCCAGCAACAAGCTGGTGCACTTGGAGATCGTCGAGGTTCTGCAGAATGATCCGGTGGATCTGCACCGGCTCAGTCAGTTGGTGATGTGCGATGCGGCGCTGACCTTTGGCCTGCTGCGTCTGGTGAACTCGCCGGTATGCGCCATGCGTCAGGAAGTGACTTCGATCAAATCCGCGCTGATGCTGCTGGGCGAAGAGACCTCGCGCCGCGTGGCCATGCTGGCTATCGCCAGCGGCCTGAATTCCGATCAACCGGCAGAGCTGTTGCGCATGGCTTTTGAGCGCGGGCGCTTCTGCGAGTTGGCTGCGCCTCTGCTGGGCCTGGTTCCCTCCGAGCAATACCTTATCGGCATGGTCAGCATGTTCCCGGCGATGCTGCGCATTTCAATGGACGACCTGACCAAGCTTTTGCCCCTGCGCGAGGAAGCTCGCGACGCTTTGCTGGGCAAGGGTAACCGGGAGGGGATTCTTCTGGACTGGCTGGTGGCGCAAGATCGTGGCGACTGGGCAGCCTGCGACCGGCTCATCCTGGGCAACGGGTTGGGCTACGACAAGATTATGCGGCAGCGCGCCGAGGCGGTCACCTGGACCTATCTCGCGCTGAAATCCGCGGCCTGAGTTGCTTGAGAGGGGACCTTGAGTTCCCGCCAACACTTCGGCCCAAACAAGTTTCGACAGGGTGCCAGCTTTCAGCGTTCCGAACCGGAGCTGAAGGCCGGCACCCAATTTTTTTGTAGCGGCGAAGAACCATTCGAGCAGTAGGCCGCGGTGTTCATTGTCGCGCGAAGCCAATGCAAGCAACAGGGGCTAAACAGGCCGCAGACAAGCTCTTTCGGGATAGGCAATGTGCGTCAGGGCATGACTTTAGTCGTGCCGCTAGCCGCTGAAAAAAGGGTGGGCTTCAGCCCCTGAGGGACGCTTCTCCCGCCGATTTTCCCGGCATCACACCTTTCCCGCAGCCCGTTCAGCCCTGCGGAACGACTCACTCGCATCGAAATCTGCCAGGTCTCAGCGCGCCTTTGGCTAAGGCCTCAAGGTCTGCAACGTCGGCCAATCCGAACGCCAACACCATTCGAAGTCGCCGCACTGAAGAACGAACCTCCTTCGATCCCCATCTGGGTAATCAACGAAATGCATAATCTCAACCGGCCAAGTATCTGTTTCTTCCGGCTCTTCCTCAATGCTTTCGATCACTGCGGAGGGGAACACGACGCGCACTGTTTCTTTCGGAGCATGGTCATCGTCGGGACAGCGGAGAACGTCAACCTGGACTTCGTTGTCAACGAATTGAAAGCGCGCGACGAGGTAATACGCATATTCCTCGCGATAAACGAAATGCTCAATTTCAGTCCGAGCCATGGGGAAAGGATAGTCCCGTTGTCCGTCGACCTCTCAAGTTTCTCACCCATTCGCTCGACCACTCCAGCGACGAAGACCTGTCGCCGGGGACCCCGGCAGACCGAATGGATGGGGCACGGAGAGTTGTGGCGGACTCAGTTAGCCAACGGGTCTACCGATACGACTCGTCGCGGTGGATGACAAATTCCGGATACGCGCCGCCGCCCAGTTCGTGCAGATCCATGCCGATGCGTTCGCCGTCGGGGTCGACGCGGAAGGCCACAAAGCGGTCCAGCAGCAGGAACAGAAAATACGCCAGAGGCAGAAGCAATCCAAGCAGGGCGCCGATGCCGACCAGTTGGGCGGTGAGCTGTCCGGCCTTGCCGGCGAAGATGCCCGCGGCGATCAACCCTAGCAGTCCGCCGACGGCGTGCACCGTAATCGCGCCGGAGGGGTCGTCGATGGAGAGAGCCAGTTCCAGCACTTCCACCAGCAGCGGGGTCACGGTGCCGGCAAGAATGCCGACAAAGAGGGCTTGGCCCGGTGTGACCAGCGCGGCGCAGGCGCTGGAGGCGACCAGGCCGGCCAGCCAGCCGTTGGCGCACAAGCTGGCATCGGGCTTGCCGAAGCGCACCCGGGTCACCGTATAAGTGGCGGCGAAGGCGCCGGAGGCAGACAGCATCGTGTTGATGGCCGTGAGCGGCAGCGCGGCGAGCGGCGCATGGAGCCAGAGAACGGCTCCGGCCAGGTTCCAGGCCAGCCAGCCAACCAGGGCCACCAGGCAGCCGAACAGCACATAGATCGCGTTATGGCCGGGAAGTGCGGTAGACAGGCCTTCCTTGGGAAACTTGCCCTTGCGGGGCTTGACAATCCAAACCACGGCCAAGGCGCCGACGCCTCCCAGAACATGCACCGAGGCGGCGCCGCCGGCGTCGAGAAAGCCGTCGCCGAGCGAGAAGTTCACGCCGAGCTGGGCCAGAAATCCGCCGGCCCAGGTCCAATGCGCAAAGAGCGGAAAAACCAGCCCGGCCATGACGGCGGCCACGGCGCAACCGGCGCTGAGGCGCAGGCGGTCGGCTCCGGAGCCCCAGGGAATGACCGCTGCCATGGCCACGGCAAGAAACTCAAACAGGATGGCAAGTTGCGATTGGGCTGGGGCAGCGCCCAGGTTGCCTAGCAGAAACGGGCCGGCTCCAATCCAGTTCCAGCTTTTGCCGGCGAGTTGAAAGGCGTGGCCCGCGCCGCCGGGGCCGCCCGGCAGGTAGCCGGCAATGGAGGCGCCCACAAAGGCAAACACAATAGTGGCGACTGCCACGATGGCCAGATTGCCCAACAGAGCCTGAGCGGCAGACCGCGAGCGGCCCAGGCCGGTGTTGATGAGCGCGACGCCGGCCACAGCAAGCGGGGCCACCAGCAGCAGGGCGAGCGTCAAGACCAGAGCTGCATCGCTCATTACTAGAGGGAGAGGAGGAGGGATGATCGGATTCATCGATTGCTTTCTCCGCGTGCTTCCATGTGTCCCCGGACGGCTACGCCCAGTCCGAGAGCTTCAACACACAGGCCGCAGAACACAAACGCCATGCGCGGCGCGGGGGTGGGAAAAAGGACCAGGGCCGCGACCAAGAGAAAGAATCCGGCGGGCATGAGGAGCAATCCTGCGTACTTCATGGCTCTTCCCTTTCAGGCATTCCCGCGGCGACGACGACCGGTTTGCTTCGGCCCAGCGAGCAGAAGCGCCCGATGGGTCCCCGCGTTGCTGGACAGCAGGGACTGAAAGAAAGGATGCACGGCCGCCCACCGGTCCCCAGAGATTCTCGGTGGGTTCCGCGCACGTCCTGTCTTGTCCCTGAGAGTTGCCAGCTGTTAAGCCTTTATGAACTTTAAAGGATAGCGTTCAAAGAGTCGAGAGCAGCGGTCACAGAGCTTGCATGGGACCGCGGGCGCATGCCGGCCGGGACCTGGCGCAATTCACGCATGTGTTTTTTGCATCCTCAAAGACCTGGCAGGCTTCGAATAGATGTCTTCTGTTGGCCGGGCGGCGCTGCGGCCAAGGGTCGATTCGGCGTGCTATTTTTGTGCCACCATCTCAGTCTCTGAGACGCTCGAGCTCAAAGAGCGCGATGAGATGTTTCCCCAAATAACTTTAGTCACAACAAGTTTTCTTTTCAGCGGGTTACGAAACCGCAAACTTTACGCTTTTTTTAGAGAATTCTGGGTGGAAGGCTTTCGCAGTGTGGCACTTGGCTGCTATATTCGTTTTTCGGGCTTCCTCTTTTCACGGGTGAATTGTACCCAAGAACAAAAAATGTACACAACATATGTGACCGCAGGCACAGCGGGCACATCTAAAAACAAAATTCAGCAGGGAACGTATTCATGGCGCAAATATTTGACCGCAGCTCCAATGCCTTGGCTCGCGCGAGCCTGGTTTTGACAGGGCTGATCGTGATCGCCCTGGGGGTCACGCTGGACCAGTTGCAGCGCTCGCCATGGGTGACGCGGCAAGGTCAGCGTCCCGACCAGCCGGTGCCCTTCAGTCATAAACACCACGTGCAGGGACTGGGGCTGCAATGCCAGTACTGCCATGTCACGGTAGAGAAGTCGAGTTACGCTGGAATTCCACCCACCAAGACCTGCATGAACTGTCATGCGCAAATCTGGACCAACGCGCAGCTTCTCGAGCCGGTGCGCACCAGTTGGGCCACCAACCAGTCGCTGGTCTGGACCAAGGTGCACGACCTGCCTGACTTTGTTTACTTCAGTCATGAAATTCACGTAAACAAGGGCTTGGGCTGCGCAAGTTGCCACGGCCGCGTTGACCAGATGCCCCTGATGTACGCGCAGAACACACTGCAGATGGAGTGGTGCCTGGATTGCCATCGCAACCCGGCTAAAAATCTGCGCCCCACCACCGAGATTTACAACATGGCATGGGAAAAGCCCTCGGAAGATCGGCCCATCTGGTGCGCGGTAGGCGACGAGGCCAGCGGCTTGCCGACAGCTCAGAGCGTGCGCTGCACTCCTGCTCCAGACCCGGTGGCAGGCTTGAGCCTTCCATCGATGACGGCAGCGAGTTTGCCGACGTTTCGCGCATTCTCGGTACAGAAGTTCACCAGCCAGGATGAACTGGGACAATTTCTGGTGAAGCACTATAAGATTCGCACCCCCAAAGACCTGACCAGCTGCGAGGTCTGCCACCGATGAGTGAGAAAAAGATCAGGACGGGCGCAGTGCATTTGGCAAGTGGTGGAAGCGTGGACAAGATGAACGAAGAGCACGCCTCAGGGGCTGAAGCCCTCGATCCCCTCGCAGCGGAGATGTACGGGCTGAAGCCCGTACCCTCTAAGTCTGCTTCTTTCGAGAGCGAAACTGGCGCTGATGCAGAAGGCACTCAGAGCGCCCGGGAACTGGATTCGGTGAAGGGTACGGGCTTTAGCCCGTACATCAACCCTGCCCCATCGACGGGGGCTTTAGCCCCTGAGGGATCCTCTTCGCAAACTGCGCCAATGACTCTTGCCGAAGTTCGCCTCGAACTCAAGGGCGTCAAGGGCAAAAAATACTGGCGGTCCATCGACGAGCTGGCCAATACGCCGGACTTCCAGGCGGCCGTGGAGAAGGAGTTTCCTTCCGCGGCGCAGGAGTGGGTCGATCCCGTTTCGCGCCGCGGCTTCATGAAGCTGATGGG
>CAZLMY010000051.1:0-34815 GCA_964560845.1 uncultured Occallatibacter sp.
CGATCCATTCTCGGCGTGCATGCAAATGAGTGCTCCATTCTTCGCTGTCTGGCGCAAGGCCTTGAAGATGGTAGCGTCGTCGACCATGAGCACATTGGGATAGGCCATGAAGAGCTTGAAGCTGGCCACGCCTTCGCGCACCATGTCGTCCATATCTTCAAGGCCGGCGTCGGGCAGGTCGGTGACGATCATGTGCAGACCGTAGTCGATGCAGGCCTTGCCCTCCGCCTTCTTCCACCAGGTATCGAGCGCGGTGCGCATTTTTGTGCCGCGCGCCTGAATGGCGAAGTCGACGATGGTGGTGGTTCCGCCGATGGCCGCCGCGCGTGTGCCGGTGAGGAAGTCGTCGGAAGATTTGGTGCCGCCGAATGGCATGTCGAGATGCGTGTGAGCGTCGATGCCGCCGGGCAGCAAGAACAGCCCTGTGGCATCGATGACGGTATCTGCCGCGTTAACCGGAATGCCTGCGCGGATTTCCTTGATGGTCTCGCCTTCGATAAGGAGATCGGCGCGATGCGTTGCATCTGCATTCACAATGGAGCCGTACTTGATGAGGGTCTTCGCCATATTTGCCTAACTCGCTCAGTAGATCTGGGATAAGTTCAGCTGCTTAAGTGGTTGTGTTGCAACTCCAAGAAAGTTGAATCGAGAATTGCCGAAAAGCAACCGCAGATCCTTCGACTCGGCTGAAAAGCGCCTCGCCCAAGATGACAGAGGCTTCTATTTGGTTGATTCTGCCGACTCGACTCTTGTGCGTTCTTCCCATGTTTCCGGTTGAAGGCCGTTGTCGACGCGGACCATGGTGATGCAATCGTCGACAGGGCAGACGAGAGAGCAGAGGTTGCAGCCGACGCATTCGGTCTCATCCACGCGAGGAATGCGCGCGAGCGGCGTTGGATAGGGACCGTGCGAAGCCGGATCGACTTCGCGTTCCTTGCGCGTGACGGGCGTGAAAGCTATCGATGCGCGACTGCGTGCTTCGATAACGGAAGGAGAGTCATGCAACTCAACGTGCCCGTTGACGGGGCCGGAGACGCGATCCAGATGAATGCACTGGTGTGCGCCGTCCCAGCAGGCAATGTGGCAAAGATCGCAGCCGATGCATTTCTGTTCGTCGATGCGCGCCACGATCTTGTAGTTGAGATTCAGATTGTTCCAGTCCGTGACGCGGGGCAGGGAAAGGCCGCGAAACTCTTCGATGGTATGGAAGCCCTTGGAGCGCATCCAGTTGTCCAGGCCCTCGGCCATGTCTTCAACGATGCGATAGCCGTAATGCATCGCAGCAGTGCACACCTGCACGCTGCCGCAGCCCAGCAGGATGAACTCGGCCGCATCGCGCCATGTACCAATCCCGCCGATGCCGGATAAAGGCAGCGCGGCCGATGGGTCAGACAGGATCTGCGCCACCATGTTCAGCGCGATGGGCTTGACCGCGGGACCGCAGTACCCTCCATGCGTACTTTTGCCGTCGACGTTGGGGCGCGGCGTCAGCGTATCGAGATCGATGCCGGTGATGGAGTTGATGGTGTTGATGGCGGAGAGGCCATCGGCGCCGCCGCGCTTTGCGGCCCGAGCAATCGCGCGAATGTCGGTGATGTTCGGGGTGAGCTTCACCAGCACGGGCGTGCGCGCTTTCTCCTTGACCCATGCGGTTATCGTCTCCGTGTATTCGGGCACCTGTCCCACGGCCGAGCCCATGCCGCGTTCGCTCATGCCGTGGGGGCAGCCGAAGTTGAGTTCGAGGCCGTCGGCGCCCGCGTCTTCAGTGCGCTTCACGATCTCATGCCATGCTTCGCGTGTGGACGCGACCATGAGCGACGCAATGACGGCGTGTCGCGGATAGCGCCTCTTCACCTCGGCCATTTCGCGCAGATTGGTTTCGACGGTGCGGTCGCTGATAAGTTCGATGTTGTTGAAGCCCATGATGCGCTGGCTGTTCCAGTCGGTTGCCGAGTAGCGCGAACTGACGTTGGTGATGGGTTCGCCGATGGTCTTCCATACAGCGCCGCCCCAGCCTGCATCGAAGGCGCGCATGATCATTTCGCCGGTGTTGGTGGGGGGCGCGGAGGCAAGCCAGAACGGGTTGGGCGCATTGATAGCGCCGGCAAAACCACGCACGCGAAGGTCAGCCATGATGCACCTCCTTCGACTTCAACATGGCAAGCGCCGCACGCTTACCGTCTGCAACCGCGTCGACCACCTCGCGGCCTCCATTCACGCAATCCCCGCCGGCAAAGTACCGTGGATGACTGGTTTGGCCTGTGGCGCGATCGGTGACGATCAAGCCGTCGCACACTTCGACCTGGCGCAGTTGTTGCACGAGCTTGGTGAGCGGAGACTGGCCGATGGCGGGCACGACAAGGTCGCACTCGATGGTGAATTCGGAATCGGGAATGGGGACCAGCTCTCCGTCAGTGTGCCGCACCTGAACAGTATCGAGGAATAGAGCGCCCTGATCATCGGTCCGGATGGCGACGGGTTGGCGACGCCACAGAAACTGTACGCCTTCTTGCCGGGCGTGTTCGTATTCGAAGTCGAATGCGGATATGTCTTTCTCGCTGCGACGATAGACCATGTAGACCGTCTCCGCGCCGAGGCGGCGAGCAGCATTGGCAGCGTCGATTGCGGTGTTTCCCGCACCCACAACGACCACCGTCCCTGATAGCTCGCGGATATGGCCGGTCTTGTATGCGGAGATCAACTCAAGCGCATTGAGCACGCCCTCTGCGTCGTCGCCAGGAAGGCCGAGGCGCTGCATCGCTCCCAGGCCAAGACCCAGGAAGACGAGGTCGAATTCGCTCTCGATGTCGTCCAGGTCGGCAGCGGTGGCAATGTCGGCGGCAAAGCGAAACTCAACGCCCATGCGGTGAATCATCTCGACTTCGCGCAGGCTGTCGGCGGAACGCAGTTTGTATTCAGCCACGCCGTAAGTGTTGAGGCCGCCGGGCAAGGCGCGGCGCTCAAGGATGGTGGCCGATGCGCCTTGCCG
This sequence comes from uncultured Occallatibacter sp., assembly GCA_964560845.1. Taxonomy (GTDB): domain Bacteria; phylum Acidobacteriota; class Terriglobia; order Terriglobales; family Acidobacteriaceae; genus Telmatobacter. Next base: position 2,990 of record CAZLMY010000051.1, read on the forward strand.
GCGAAGTTCGGCAGCACAGGCCAGGGAAGCAGGCCCTGCGCCGATACAAGCCACACGCAAGGAACCCGCCGCAGGTGCTGCGCAAGGCAATTCTTCTCCGGAATCGTAAAAGGCGTCGACGGCATGGCGTTGCAAGAGGGCAATCTGGATGGGCTCGCGATTGTACCGATGCATCACGCAAGCGCCTTCGCAGAGCACCTGCACGGGGCAGGCGCGCGCGCAGCTGCCACCCATGATGTTGGCGTCGAGAATGCGCAGCGCCGAGCCGCGGAGGTTGCCGGAGGAGATGCGCTTGATAAACCCCGGCACGTCGATATGCGTCGGGCAGGCGGCGGTGCAGGGTGCGTCAAAGCAATTGAGACAGCGGTTGGCTTCAATGACAGCGGCCTGCGGTGCGAGGGGTGGCCTCAACTCAGTGAAGCGCTCGCGCAAGAGAGGGTCGTCGGGCAGAATCGCGGTGCTCATGCAAGCCTCGGATAATCAACCTGATGAAAGCGGTTTGCAAAACAACACATCGAGTGCGTATCAAAAAAGTTTGGATGACGTGCCTATGAGGCCACCAATGGCCCATAGAGATCGGGACGACGGTCGCGATAGAACTGCCAGGTACGGCGGACTTCGGCAATTTCGTCGAGGTCGAGGTCTTGGGTCAGGACTTCATCCTTGTCGCGCGATGCCTGAGCGATTATCTGGCCGCGCGGGTTGGCGAAGTAACTGGATCCATAGAACTCGCCGATATTCCACGGCGGCTCGGTGCCGACGCGATTGATGGCGGCGATGAAATAGCCATTGGCGGCGGCGTGGGCAGGCTGCTCCAGCTTCCACAGATACTCGCTCAAGCCGGCCACGGTTGCCGATGGATTGAAGACGATTTCGGCGCCGTTGAGCCCGAGGCAACGAGCGCCCTCGGGAAAGTGGCGATCGTAGCAGATGTAAATGCCGATTTTGGCGAACCCCAGGTCGAAGACGGGATAGCCTAGGTTGCCGGGGCGGAAGTAGAACTTCTCCCAGAATCCGGGAGCCACATGGGGGATGTGCGTCTTGCGGTATTTGCCAAGAAACGAGCCGTCGTTGTGGATGACCGCGGCTGTGTTATAAAAGACGCCTTCCTGTTCGACCTCGTAAACCGGCACAACCATGGCGATGTGCAGTTCTTTGGCCGACGATTGCATGAGGGTGACTGTGGGGCCCGAGGGGACCGGCTCGGTGGAGTCGTACCACTTGACGGACTGCTCGGCGCAGAAGTAGGGGCCGTTGAAGATTTCCTGGAGGCAGACAATCTGTGCGCCGTCGCCGGCTGCCTGGCGGATCAGAGCGAGGTGCTTCTCAATCATGGCCTGCTTCTGCACGGCCATGGGCTCGGTGGCAGGGACGGCATTGGAAGCCTGGATGATGGAACATCGAACGACGCGAGGCATGGCGAGTCAACTCCCATCGAAAGACTTTGAGTCTTTGACGTTAATCGAAACGCGCGGACAGGGCAATGGGGTAGGGGGAATATTCAGGCGGGAAAAAAGCCCCGCGGTCCCGGTAGGAGATCGATGACCGGTTTTCACCATGAATGGACCGCGGGTTGCGAAATGGAAACTTGTGGGAGGAAACTGTTGCAATCAGGCGCAGGCCGAGAACGCTGCGGAGCGCTGCTCTACCTGTGCGGCTTGCATGCCGGGGAAAACCAGCATCACCGGAGCGGGCCGTCCGATTTCCGGCCTTGGCTGCTGGCGCTGGTTGGTGCGCTGGACGGACTCGACCAGGGAGTCGAAGATGTCGCGCAGCATCGCCGGATCTGAAAGTCTGAACAGGCATTCCGCGAACATGCCGAGTCCCGATGCCGTCTTCCAGTCCGCGGGCAAGGCCTGAACACGGCGCCAAAGAAGATCGACATTCAAGTTGCGCGCCGCCTGTAGGAATTCCTGCGCCTGCTTCTGGCCCACTTCGGGATACATGCGGGGGTCGAGGTAACGGGAAGCGAGGAAGTGGAGCCGCTGGCCGGCCGTGGGGCCGCCAAAAAGATGTCCGTGGTCGACAAAGAAGGCGGTGGATCCGCCGGAGGCGTCTTCGACAAAAATGGCCTGGCGATTATCGACATGCTCGGCGCAGATGTCCAGCAGCCACGCCATCCAGAAGCTCATTTGATTGCGGACGCGCTTGATGCCGCTGCCGGATAGGATTTCGAGGAGCCTTGCGCCATTGGTGCCAAGATGCTGCGAACCGAAACACAAGCCCGCGTCCGGACGCCGGACGCCGTCTTCGGTATGAATCCAGCAGTCGGGATTGCTGTCGATGAAGGATTCCGTGACCAGCAACGACTTCCATGCCGGGACGTTCAAGCCGAAGGCCCGATAAAGCTCGGTGCCGGCGGTTTCATTGAAGAGGACATTGGGCCCTTGCAGGTTCATTCTGAACTTGGCCACATAGAGCTGGCCGTCGCTGGCGCGAACCAGCATCGGTTGAGAACTGCCGCGCAATCTGCGAACGAACTGCTCGACGTGAACGGTTTGGTTTCCAGATACCTGCATGGTGCCTCCAAGAGCAACAAAACAACGAAGTGATTTGTAATCGTGGTTCGAGCGAAGGAAGTTTTCTGCGACGCGCTAGGAGCGGGCTAGACTCTCCAGCGCAACGCGGTTGGGAATCATCAGCGTGGAGCCATGAAACGCAACCAGGTGACGGTGTTTGAACTCGGTAAGGGTGCGGGTGACAGTCTCACGCGAGGTGCCGATGAATTCACCGATCTCCTCATGTGTGAGCGAGCAGCGAAGGCGTGTACCGGACTCTGTTTTCTGACCGCCGGCGCTCCAATCCAGAAACAGGCGGGCAAGTTTCTCGGGGGCGGTGGTTGACAGCCCCACTGTGCGCAACTGCTCGCAGGCGATGTTCAAGTGACGGGTCAGCTCCTGGGTCAAGGTCTGGTAGACCTCGGGGTGATGCAGGAGGAAGTTGAGAAAATCCTGGCGCGGGATGGAGATCAATTGGGTGTAGAAGAGAGTTTCGGCGGTCATTTCACAAGTGTTTCCGGTGAGGGCCGAGGTCAGTCCAAGGATTTCGCCTGGTTTGGCGATGCGAAGGATCAGACGACGGCCGTCGCTGGAGTTGATGGTGAGTTTTACTTCTCCGCCACGGATGAGGTAAACACCGGTGGACGGTTCCTGTTCGGCGAATAGAACGGCGCCGGCCGGCAATGATACTTTGTGGCCCAGAGACTCAATATCTTTGAGTGCTGCTGGCGATAGACTGGTAAGAAAGTCGGTTGAGCAATCGGCAAGTTCGCTACGATTCATGGCTTCCCGGCTGTTGGTTTCCATCTCACGCCTCCTCGTCAACAAAGTCCGCACTGTCTTGTCTGACTTCACCGGCCAGATACTGTGTCCATGGAGTGCTTGCAAGTAACTCCGCTTCGGTTTGGGAATAGATGCTGCGCAAAACCTGAATGCCGTCGGTATCGGCATACGTGACGTTGCGCAGATCGAGTGAAAGCTTCCTGGATGCCACCTTCGGAGCAAGCTCTGACCAGGTGCGAGCAAGTTCGGTCGCCCAGGGTCCAACGATGCGGCCCTCGAGTTTGAGTGCCGTGGCTTCCGCGTTTTCTTCAATTGTGATTCGCATTGCTTCTGGCTCCCTCATCCACGCACTCTCTCTTGCATGTGGGGCGCCAATCCGAATGGCCATTGATGGCAAGGGTGTCCCAGATTGATACCAGAGCACTTAGCGATCTGATTTGGGAATGGGACGAAAAGTGACGGAGATCACATGACGGCGTGACGATGACGAAATGCCGTCGCGCTGACTACATATAGTCAGCGCGCTCGATGTTCAGCTTCTTCAGCTTGGAATTGAGAGTGGTCCGCTTGAGGCCAAGCCGGGCGGCTGCGCCTGTAGGACCTGCGATCTGGCCTTTTGCTTCGCGCAAGACGCGCAGGATGTGCTCGCGTTCGGCCATGTGCAGGGTGGGATTCTCCAGAGGGGCGGATTGATCTTCGTCCTCCTCTTCCTGGATCTGCAACTCGGCCAGGGGGACATAGAGCACGGGGCCACGCGTCAGGATGACGGAACGCTCCAGAAAATTCTCCAGCTCGCGGATGTTGCCCGGCCACCGCCATTTGACCAGGGCCGCCATGGTCTCCTCTGGAATGGTCTCGATGATCTTGCCCATGCGCCGGCCGTGCGCGGCCACAAAATGACGCACCAGGATGGGGATGTCGCCGCTGCGCTCGCGCAAGGGAGGGGAATTGACCGGAAAGACCTTGAGGCGATAAAAAAGGTCGCTGCGGAACTGCTTTTCAGCCACCATCTGGGCCAGATCGCGGTTTGTGGCGGCGATGAGGCGGACATTGACCTGGATGGGACGATTTCCGCCAAGCCGCTCGATTTCGCGTTCCTGGATGGCTCGCAACAGCTTGGGTTGCAGATCGAGCGGAAGTTCGCCCACCTCGTCGAGGAAAAGGGTACCCTCGTGGGCCAGTTCGAGGCGGCCGATCTTGCGGGCGATGGCGCCGGTGAAAGCGCCCTTCTCGTGCCCGAACAACTCGCTTTCGATCAGTCCGGCAGGGATGGCTGCGCAATTGATCTTGATGAAGGTTCGTTCGCGGCGGGGGCTGAGCCGGTGAATGGAGCGCGCCAGCAATTCCTTGCCGGTTCCGGTCTCCCCCTGGATGAGGACGGTAGCGTCGGTGGGGGCTACGGTCTCAATCTGCTTGAGCACATTGCGAAGCCCGGCGCTGCGGCCCACGATGTCTTCAAAGCGATTCTCGACGTTGATCTCTTCTTCAAGGTATTGCTTTTCCTGCCGCAGCCGGTCGCGCAGTTCCACAATACGCCGGAAGGTCATGGCGTGATTGGCCGCAACCGCTACCTGGCTGGCCATTTGAAGCATGAGTTCCGCTTCCCGCGGGGTGAAACTGGACTCGATCCGGCTGGCAACGGCGAGTGCGCCGATCGCTTCGCCGCGATAAACAAGCGGCACCCAGCATCCGGAGTGCATGCCCAAGGCCGTGAAATGGCGCAGACTCTCATCGGGGAACGTTGAACCATCCATCTGCGCAAGCAGTACCGGCTCCCGGGTCCGAAATGCATGGCCCGAGGGGGAATGCTCGATCGAAAGACGCACATCGCCGCGCTGCGTCTCGCCATCTTCGGAATTCAGAAACTGGGCCAGCAGAACGCCGGCCTCGGCATCGTAAAGCGCCAAGGTGGCGCAATCGTGCGGAACCAGCTCACGAATGCTGGCCGAGATGGCGCCCAGAAGCTTCCGCACATCCATATTGGCCAACAGTGCGCCGCTCAACTGCAGCATCACAGCTTCTTCGGCGCGCTTGCGGTCGGTATAGTCCCGCGTGACCTTGGAATAGCCGATGACATCCCCTGCCGTATCCCGGATCGCAGTGAGGATGCTGTCGGCCCAGAAGCGGGAGCCGTCTTTCCGCACGCGCCATCCTTCGTCTTCATGCCGTCCTCGCGCAGCGGCCAGGCGCAAGAGCTCCGTCGGCTTGCCGCGATCGATGTCCTCCTGGGCAAAGAAGCGGGAAAAATGCTTGCCGACGATCTCATCGGCGGTGTAGCCCTTGATGCGTTCTCCACCCGAGTTCCAGGTGACCACATGGCCATCGGCGTCCAGCATATAGATGGCATATTCGCGCACGCATTCCACGATGGATCGCATCTGCTGATCGCTGCGCCGCAGGGCGTCCTGGGCGGCCCGCTGCTCGGTTACGTCGCGGACAAAGCTCAGCACGACAGGGCCTGACGCCGTCTCGACCGGCTTGAGCATGATGTCGACAGGGAACTCGGATCCGTCTTTGCGCAGGGCAAAGAGGTTCATGGCCGCGCCCATCCGGCGCTCTCTGGGATGGGCGTTGTAATTCTCGCGATGGCTGGGATGGTGGCGGCGAAAGCGCTCGGGAACCAGGCTTTCAATGGTCTTGCCGACGAATTCGTCCAGTGTGTGACCAAATAATTCCGCCGCACGCGGGTTTGCGCTACGGATGATCCCCTCGGGGTCCGTGACAAAGATGGCGTCCGGAGAGAGCTCGTAGAGGTTCTCGAACGCAAAAGAAGATGGCTTCGCTCGCTCGTGCTGAGTCAAAGCCGCTTGATCCCAGTCTGGGGAATCTGGTTGCGGCATGACGTTGGGCCCACGTTCTTCTTACTCGTGCACAGTAACCCGAGCGGGCTACGGGTTGCAAGCCCCTAAAAGGTGCAGTTCCAAGCAGAGCGGCCAAGATCGTTCATTTTGTTTCAGATGCGGCTGGCCCCATACAAAACGTCTGCTGGGTCGATGCTTGAAGCGGTACCTGGCGCTAGTCATTCAACTACCTTTAGGCCGTTGCGGAGACTCCAACAGATCCTCAGCCAGCGGGCACCCGGCGCAGTTAGGAGTGCGCCCGCAATGTGTTTTGCCGACAGCTACCGTCAAAGCGTGGAACTCATTGAAAACCTGGAGGGCGCTCTCGGCCGGCTCTTGGATGAATGCCTGGCGGGTAAGTTCGACCAGGGACTCGTATCCTTTGCGGTCGCGGCCGGGAAGGGAAGCGAGAAGCTTGTGCCGTTCTGCGATGCGCCGAAGATATTCGTCCGCCACGGGAACCGGATGGCGGAGGGCGTAGAGCAGGATGGCGTCCGCGGTTTCTGGTCCTACTCCCGGCAAAGCCAAAAGGCGCAGACGAAGCTTGGCCGTGGGTGCCTTGGCGAGGGCGTCAAGAGAGCCGCCGAACTCGCCATCCAGCATGGCCAGAAATGCTTTGAGTGCGGGCGCTTTGCGGCTGGCAAAGCCGGAAGGGCGGATGAGCTCCTGCAGTTCTTCCAGCGAAAGTTCGCGCAGACCGTCAGGGTTGAGGGCTCCGGCGTTGCGCAGATTGGCCAGCGAGCGCTCGACGGCCTTCCAAGCGGTGTTCTGGGTGAGATAAGCGCCGACGATGACTTCGAAGGCGGTCTTCGCGGGCCACCAATTTTGAGGCCCATATGCCTGCACGAGACGATCGTGCATGAGGCGCAGGCGCTGTGCAGGACTGAGCAAGGCCGATTCCTTCACGGAAGGGAATTCTCCTGCGGTGGAGCCTGAAGCTGGATCTTCCACTCCAAGATGCGGGCGCGGGCGGCTGCGGCTTCGGCCTGGGGCACCAAGCCGGCGTGTTGCAGGGAGATGGAAAGAGCGGCGTGGGCCAACGGATCGTTTGGCGTCAGCGCAGTGAGGGCCATGGCCGCGGCGATGGACTGGTTGAGCCGGCCTGCGTCCCGGAGTGCGCGAATCAATCCATGGTGGGCCTCATGGCACTGCGGATCGGCAGCGACGGCCGCACGAAAGGCGCGGGCTGCTTTCGCCGGTTGGCCCTCGGCGAGCAGGGAAAGGCCGCTTTGGAAAAGGGTCTCGGCGCTGGAGGGGTTGGCTGGGCTCACGGCTGTCTTTAGGATAATGGCTTTGCAGCCTGTGGGAAGAAATGGGCCGCTGGAGATCGTCATGAAAAGTCATACGGAGTACCTGGTTTTCGAGACCAAGAAGCGCCGGGAGATGGTGCACATCACGGATCGGGTCGAGGAGATCGTCAAGCGCAGCGGCGTTCGAGACGGCCTCTGCTTTGTATCGCCAATGCATATTACCGCCGCCGTGTATGTGAACGACTTGGAGGGCGGCCTGATTGAGGATATCGGCAAATGGCTTGAGGAACTGGCTCCGGCGCGCCCGGACTACAAGCACCACCGCACCGGAGAAGACAACGGGGATGCGCATCTGAAGTCGTTGCTGCTGCACCACGAAACGACGCTGCCGGTGACGGAGGGAAAACTCGATCTGGGTACCTGGCAGCGGGTCTTCTATGCGGAGTTCGACGGCCAGCGTAGGAAGCGCGTGATTGTGAAAGTGCTGGGGGTGGAGTAAGAGAACTTTGCCAAGGTTGGCATGTTCCTTGACCCTGAAGCCTGTTATGAGCTTTCGCGCGGGCGGCTTTGCAGACGAACATCGGACCAGCCGTGGGCCAAGCCATCGCGTTTGGCAAGGGGCGCCGTGGAACGAGCCCGTCGCAGCTATCAGCCGAAGAGAAACTCCTTGTCGCGCAGTTCCTTGATGGCGTCGCGCAGCTTGGCCGCCTTCTCGAATTCGAATTTCTTGGCCGCCTCGCGCATTTCACCTTCCAGCTTGGCAATGTAGGCGTCGAGCTCGGCCTGGGAGCCTAATGCAGGCAATCCTTCCGTCTCTTCCGTCGCCACTTCGCCATATTCGGCCTTCAATATCTGCGCAAGGCCCATATCCACATGGCTGATGATCGACTGCGGCGTAATGCCGTGTTCCTCGTTGTAGGCGCGCTGGATGGTGCGGCGACGGTCCGTCTCATCCATGGCCCGCCGCATGGAATCCGTAATCCGATCGGCATAGAGAATCGCCCTGCCCTCCAGGTGCCGCGCGGCGCGGCCCATGGTCTGAATCAGAGAACCGGCAGAACGCAGAAACCCCTCTTTGTCGGCGTCAAGGATGGCGACAAGGGACACCTCGGGGAGATCCAGCCCCTCGCGCAGCAGATTGATGCCGATCAGTGCATCGTATTCGCCTTTGCGCAAAGCGGCCAGCAATCGGACGCGCTCCAGCGTCTCAATTTCCGAGTGCATGTAGCGGCAACGCACGCCCACTTCTGTGTAATAGCCGGCCAGGTCCTCTGACATGCGCTTGGTCAGTGTGGTCACAAGCACGCGTTCGTTGCGTTTGGCGCGGTCGCGAATCTCGGCCAGCAGATCGTCGATCTGGCCCTTGACGGGGCGGATTTCAACCTCCGGGTCAACCAGCCCGGTGGGACGAATGACCTGCTCCACCACCACGCCGGCCGAACGCGTCAGCTCGTAGGGGCCGGGCGTAGCTGAAACGTAGATGGTCTGATGAATGCGGTTCTCAAACTCCTCGAATTTCAAGGGGCGATTATCCATGGCCGAGGGTAGGCGGAAGCCGTATTCCACCAGGTTCTGCTTGCGGCTGCGGTCGCCGAACCACATACCGTGCACCTGCGGAATGGTGGCGTGGCTCTCGTCGATAAACAGCAGAAAGTCACGGGGGAAGTAGTCCAGCAGCGTCGGCGGGGCCTCGCCTGGCAACCGCCCGCTGAAGTGCCGCGAGTAGTTCTCGATCCCGTGGCAGTAGCCCATCGACTTGATCATTTCCAGATCGAAGCGAGTGCGCTGGTGAATCCGCTGCGCCTCCACCATGCGGCCTTGCGATTCCAGATCCGCCACGCGCTCGTTCAACTCGGCCACGATGGTATCGATCGCTTGCGCCTTGCGCTCCGGCTGCACCACATAGTGGCTCTTGGGGTAGATGGGCAGCCGGGAATACTTCTGCTTGACCGTGCCGAACAGCGGATCTATTTGGCTGAGGGATTCGATCTCGTCGCCGAACAACTCGATGCGGTAGGCAGTCTCGTCATAAGTTGGGAAAACCTCGATAATGTCCCCGCGTACCCTGAAAGTGCCGCGCCGGAAGTCGGCGTCGTTGCGCTCGTAGAGTATCTCCACCAGACGCCGGGTGATGTCTTTGCGGCTGATGCGCTGGCCCTTTTCCAGCAGCAGCAACATGCCGTAATACGCTTCCGGTGAGCCGAGGCCGTAGATGCAACTCACGGAGCTCACAATGATGGCGTCGCGCCGCTCGAACAAACTGCGCGTGGCTGAAAGCCGAAGCTTGTCCAGCTCCTCGTTGATGGTGGCTTCCTTTTCGATATAAAGGTCGCCGGCAGGAATGTAAGCCTCCGGCTGATAGTAGTCGTAATAGCTCACAAAGTACTCGACGGCATTGTCGGGAAAAAACTGCTTGAATTCGTGATAAAGCTGAGCGGCCAGCGTCTTGTTGTGGGCCAGGATAAGCGCGGGCCGGTTGGACTCCTCGATGATCTTGGCCATGGTGAAGGTCTTGCCCGAGCCCGTGACCCCCAGCAACACCTGGTGTGTTTCTCCGTCTGTCAGGCCCTTGACCAGCTCGGCAATGGCCCGGGGCTGATCGCCGCGGGGCTTGTAGCTCGACACCAACTGAAAGTCCATGGCAGGAATTATAGCGCAAAACGGCGAAGATTGAGCGAAAGGTGGTCGGCAGTGCGGAGTGGATCGCTCAGCCCGTCTGCAGATCGCCGCTACCGAAAGGGCATGGTTGGATTGCCAGATTCGTGTGCGTTGCGTCACTCGAAATCACGGCAACCGGTAACCTGCGTGGTTCTGGCGCGTCCTACTGGGTGAAAGCAGCATAAAGTGGAGAGATGAAGGTCCCGATTCCCCTGCCTCCCCCAACTTGTGTTCGGCGGCTGTTGCCAGTGCTGGCCGGTCTTCTGTCATTGCTAATGGCGGTGGCGCCTGCCTGCGCCCAGACTACCGGCCCCGGTTCATCGAAAACGAATGGCCCCCGCACGACCAAGAGCAAGACCGTCAAGAAAGGCAAGGCGGGGGCCAAGAGCAAAGCGCCCGCCGGCAAGGCAACTAAAGCGGCGCGTGCGGCGCGCACTGCGCGTATCAAGCAGGCTTTTGTGGTTTCCGCCGAGTTGCGCCCCATGGCCCAGCAATTGGCGATGCTGCGCACTCCAGCGGCCTATGCCGGCGTGATGAAATACGCCCGCTCCCACACCGGCGAGGCGGCCGCCGCAGCCTACCTGGCGCTGGGCCATGCCTACCTGCTTGACCGCAAGTTCTCCGACGCCGAAGGCTGTTTCTACCAGGCACGCCATGTTGGAGACGTCCTGGCCGACTACGCGGACTTTCTTGGCGCCCAGGCCAATCACGAAGCTGGCAACGAGTCTGCGGCCGAGACGCTGCTCCACGGTTTCACGGGACGGTATCCGGACAGCATCTTCAACGCTCAGGAACCCGAACTCGAAGCCACCGTGCTTCTGGCTGTGGGCAACCCGGCGGGAGCCCAGCAGGTGCTTTCGCTGGCGGCAGGATCCGCTTCCACTTACCGGGCCGGTTTCATGCTCGTTCAGGGCCAGGTACTGATGGCAGAGGGCCAAAAGCAGGAGGCGGAGCGGGTCTTCAAACGTCTGCTCCTCGGCCATCCCCTGAGCGGCGATGCCATGGTCGCGCGCAGCAGGCTCCAAGCCCTGGGCGCCGAGATGAGCGTAGCCGAGTTACGCAGTCTGGGCGACGCTTACTACCGCGCCGGACGATTCGAAGACGCCTCCGAGCAATATCATGCCTTGGCGCGGATGCCGGGCTTGGACACCATGATCCACGACGAGTTCGCGGTGGCCGCCGCGGCGTGCGATTTGAAGCTGAAGCGCCTTACCCCCGCTCAGGTGCAGGGCCTCGCCGACACCCACGACGACAACGGGGCGCGCCGACTCTATCTGCTCATGGAACTGGCCCGGAACCGCAACGACCTGCAAGATCAGCAGCGCATCGTGGCTCTGATGGAAGCGAACTTCCCCCGTAGTTCGTGGCTCGCCGAAGCCCTTTACTCCAGCGGAAACATGTATCTGCTGCGTCGCGAATATGGTTCAGCCACGGAGTATTACGGCTATCTTGCAGCGCATTTCCCCGAGAGCAACTACGCTCCCGCGGCTCACTGGCGGGCTGGGTGGTTGAACTATCGGCAGGGACAGTTTGGTGAGGCCGAGCGATTGTTTGACGAACAGATCCGGCTCTACCCTAGCTCGAAAGAGGCGGTCTCGGCGCTCTACTGGCGGGGCCGTCTTTATGAAATGCAGGATCGCAAGCCAGCTAATGCCGCCGCCAACTACAAGACCGTCGTTCGGGCCTACCAGCACTACTTCTATGCGCAGATGGCGCGCGAGCGGCTTGCGGCTCTAGGCAACACGCAAATGGCGGCGCAGCCCCAGCTGGACGGTTTTCAGCCTGTCGCTGTGCCCCACCTGGACGAGAGCTTCCCCACCGCCAGCCCCCACTTGGCCAAGGCGCGCCTGCTTGCCAATGCCGGGCTTAATGACTACATCGCTCAGGAGATTGCGGCCGATCCCGATTCCAGCTCCTGGAGCGGATTAGCCGAAGCGCAAATCTATGCATCGTATGGTGAGTGGTATCGAGCCATGCGGGCGTTGAAAAAGTCGCTCCCCTACGCCGCATCGGCCCCTATCAAATCCATTCCGCTCGTCTATTGGCGCATCCTTTTTCCTGAAGCATGGTGGGACATCATCAAGGCCGAGTCGGCAAAGAACCATCTTGACCCGTACATGGTGGCTTCCCTGATCCGGCAGGAGTCGGAGTTCAACCCTTCGGCAATTTCGCGGGCCAATGCATATGGGTTGATGCAATTGCTCCCTTCCGTCGGAAAATCCATGGCACGCGAAGCGGGAATCAGCCATTTTGAGACGTTTCAGTTACTTGATCCGGCCACCAACATTCGGCTCGGCACCCTCTATCTGCACAAGACTCTTGAGAAGTTCGGCGGCGTTCCGGAGTTTGCGCTGGCAGCATACAACGCGGGCGACGATCGAGTGGCGGACTGGCGGACAGCAGGGCCTTACCACGGCACAGACGAGTTTGTGGAATCGATCCCGTTCACCGAAACCCGAGAATACGTGGAAGGCATCATGCGAAACGAAGAGATGTATAAGGAGATTGACGAATACGCCGGCGCACCGGGGCGTCGCTCTATGGAGGCCTCGCGGTAAGTCGAGGAACCCCAATTTGGGAATCGCAAAACGATGCAATCAACTTTCGCAGAAAATTCCGATTGACTTGATCAAGGGTTCGCGGAAACACTGACCGTGTCTGGCGGAGGTTCACCCGCCGGAGCACCATTCGTATCCGAGTACTGTTGCAGAGCGGAGCTGACCCCATTTGGGCGAGGCTACAGCGGTTGTCCAATTGCCTTGCAAGGGAATCGACCGGGCAGGCTGATTGGAAGACCGCTCGAGGTTACATCAACCCATCATGGGAGGGCACGATGTCATCCGACTTGCAGTTTCTGGAAGAATGGATTCCCGAAAGAATGGACCCTGGAACGGTTTTCGTTCTGGAAAACCAGGCCAAATTTGGACACGCCCAGAATCCCTTTGTGGCTGTAATGTCCTGTCCCCGCTGCGGAACCATGGGGTTGATTACTCGACATCAACTTTGCGGCGGCGAGCCGATGATCTGCGGCAGCGACGATTGCTCGGCCGAGTACCGCCTGAGCGGTGAGTCAATCTGTTTCCGCAGAGTGCAATAGCCCAACCTGTGGCGCTCTGAAGCTGAGCCCGGGCGGGTCAACAAGGAATGAGCCTGGAATCGGCGCTTGAGAGTCCTACGGAGCTCCACGCGCTAGGCTTAGGGGCCGCTGAGAGGCCGCGCCTTGTAGCAGGCCACGGCTATTCAGCCTTCGGAAAAACCGGAAAGGCCGGCTTTGTAACAGGGCATGGCTTTAGCCGTGCCGATAAGGCCAATGAAAAGAATGGCTTTAGCCCCTGAGGAATTTTTCCCGAGAGATTTTGCCCAAACACTCTCTCTAACACGCCCTGTCGCCACTATCCCGGGACATATGTTGCGTCCTATAAAGGGTAAAATTATGCCGTATATAGATGAAAAGAGTTATATATGGTAAACTGTGTCCGTAATGAGCGATATGTCCTTCATGGCTCCCGGCCAACTGCAAGTGCTCCTTGGAGAGCAGATTCAGAAACTGCGTCTTTCCCGAGACCTGGATCAACGCACCACCGCCGAAAAAGCGGGAATCGCTGAAAAATCCTTGCGCAACCTGGAAGCCGGACGTGGTTCCACAGTGGAAACGCTTCTGCGGACCCTCAAGGCGCTCGACAGTCTCGAAGGGCTCAAAATGCTGGCGCCGGAGGCCACCGTCAGCCCCCTTGCGCTTCTCCGCCATGCCAAGACACGGCAACGAGTTCGTCGCCCCCGCGCATCGAGAAAGGCCCAGCCTTGAAGCCTACGCAGGTGATCGAGGTTCTGACCTGGGGAAAGACGGTCGGCGCGTTGGCGGCCGATCCCCAGCTTGGCTGCTATGCCTTTGCGTATACTCCTGATTGGAAGCGCTCTGGCGTAGAGCTTGCGCCGCTGACCATGCCGGTTGGGGATCCCCGCTCCGTCTTCGTCTTTCCAAACCTCCCTGCGGCCACTTACTACCGCCTTCCCGCCATGCTGGCCGATGCGCTACCCGATGATTTCGGCAACGCGCTCATCGATGCCTGGATGACCATGCGCGGGGTGGACAAAAGTTCAATCACCGTGCTGGACCGCTTGGCCTACATGGGCAAGCGCGGCATGGGCGCCTTGGAGTTCAGGCCGGCGCGCGGTTCGCACACCGAGAGCGCCGCCCCGATTGCCATGAAGTCCCTGGTCGAAGAGGCGCGCAAGCTGGTACAAGGCAGTTTCTCCGTAGACCGCGAGGCCCAGGCGGCTTTGGCCAACATCATCAAAGTCGGCACTTCGGCCGGAGGAGCCCGCGCCAAAGCCGTTATCGCCTGGAATCCCGAAACAGACGAAGTCCGCAGCGGTCAGTTTGACACCTCGCCGGGCTTTGAGCATTGGCTGTTGAAATTCGACGGCGTCGGCCGCGATCTGGAACTGGGCACAAGTTCCGATTACGGGCGAATCGAATGCGCTTATTCGCACATGGCGCGAGCCGCTGGAATCGAGATTTCCTCCTGCCGGCTCTTGGATGAGAACCATCGCGCCCATTTTATGACCAGGCGCTTTGACCGTGAGGTTGTCGATGGACAGACGCGCAAGCATCACATGCAAACGCTCTGCGCAATCGACCATCTTGATTTCAAGCAGCGTGGAACGCACGCCTACTCTCAGCTCTTCATGGCAATTTCAAAGCTGCGCCTGGGAGACGAGGCCATGACACAGGCGTTCCGCCGCATGGCGTTCAACGTCATGGCCAGCAACTGCGACGATCACACCAAGAATTTCTCGTTCCTGCTCAAGCAGGGAAGGGAATGGGAGTTGGCGCCTGCCTATGACCTCACCCACGCCCATAACCCCAAGGGCGAGTGGACCTATCAGCATTTGATGAGCGTCAACGGAAAGTTTCTCGAAATCACCCGGGAAGACCTGCTTCAGGAAGCGGATCGCTTTGGCGTCCGGCGTCCCCAATTGCTCTTGGCCGACGTGAAATCGGCGCTCGATAGCTGGCCGGCATTTGCTCGGGAAGCGGGTTTGGCCCCCGCCCAGCAAGATCAGGTCGCTGCCGACTTCGTTCAACTCTGATTGTCCCGCCTCGTTGAAAGCATTGGTTCTAATAGTGCAAAATGCCTGCGCACCACCTGCGAGCCGGGGTACCCTCGGGGGACGGGGCTCCGTGTTGTCGTTCTTGCGGCTCGGCTCGGGTGCCACCACAGCAACACGAGAAATGCTCTAGGCCCGGGATCACAGGATGTGGCAATGGACAAAAGGTAGCGCCGGCCTCCTGGCCGGCTGTTGTGCGGACGTCCTCGTCCGCGCTTGTCCATCATGACCTGCCAATTCATGCGGTCTACCCACGAAAGCCTGGTATGAACTTTCCCATCCGCGCAAAAGTCCACAGAAGGCTCTCGTACAACCGACGTAATCCACATCAGCTCCCAATTGCCTATTCCTGAACCACTGCATGACGATCGTGGGTCATCGTCGGGGTGAAGGTCATCCGGATGCCGTGCTTCGGACGCAGGATCACCATCGGACGCGCTTCGATCGTCTGGCCAGGAGACAACTGAAGGTCGTACTTTCCAAGCAGCGCGCGCAGAATCATCACGATCTGAAGCATGGCGTAGTTGCCGCCGATACAGCCTCGCGGTCCCCCCCCGAAGGGAAGATACGTGAATGGCGTGTGCAACTTCTCATTCGCCTTGGCGAAGCGGTCGGGGTCAAAGCGCTCCGGCTCCGGCCAGTAACGCGACGCGTGGTGCGCGCCGTAGACAAACACAATGACCGTCGATCCACTGGGAATGGCGAGATCTCCTGCTCGGTCCTCCGCCACAGCCATGCGGTCGATCATCCAGAACGGAGGGTAAAGGCGCAGCGTCTCCTGAATGAACTGCGTGGCAAACTCGAACCTCGGAACGTGGCTGTAACTCAAGGGCGATTCGCCCAACACGGAATCGAATTCCTGTCGCAACCTTTCCAGACATTCCGGGCGCGAACTCAATAGATAAAGAAGCCACGACAGGGCATTCGACGACGTCTCATGTCCGGCGACCAGAAGCTGCATGCTTTCGCTCAGCACCAGTTGATCGCTCATGCCTTCGCCATCGCTGTAACGCGCATCCATCAAGGTCTGCAGCAGATCGTGCCCCGGCGGTTCGTGGCGCCGTCTGCGAATGTATTCGAGCAGAATGCTGTCCGCCCGAACCCGCAGTTCTTCGTGCCTGCGCAGTTCTCCCGAGACCGCAAACCATGGGTTCAGATAAGGCTGAAGCGTTTGTCGAACGATGAATTCCTGCACCGCCAGAATGGTATGGCTAATCAACTCGATGTCTTCTCCCTTGAGCCGGGCGCCGAACAGCGATCGGGCCACCATCGCGAAGGTCATCTTCATCAGGTGTGGGTAGATATCGACTGGACCATCCTTCACCTGCCGGTCGAAGTCCTGCAGCGACTCGTGAAGCGAGTCCTGCATGATCGCAGAGAGAGCCTCAAGTTCCCTTCGATCAAAGCCTCTTTGGATAAGCCGGCGCTGCGTGCGCCATGCTTCCCCGTGCGTGGTGAGCAGGCCTTTGCCCAGAAAGTGGCCCATCCGCTTTACCTGGATTTCCGACTTTTGATAATTCTCTGCATTGGTCTTCAACACATGCTGGATGACGCCTGGATTCGTGGTGACGATTGCTTCCTTCAGACCCCCCAGATAAAACCGGAATGTGTCACCGAAATGCGCTGTGTAGTTTGAAAGAACTTGTACGGGGTTGGCGGCCATTGCACGCGAATCCGCAAAAGAGCGCAACCGGGAAACAGCAGGTATGGGCAACGTATGGCCTTTCTGCCAGGGTACTTGCGAAGCACCGTGGCCAGTTTCATAAGTTCTGCCAGAATCGCTTGAGCGGTGGGCCAGGACTGGCAGGTCAGGGCCGAAAGGTTAGGGTCGCAAAATCAGTGCCGGTAGGCCAGGGCTTGAGCCCTGACTTAAAGGCAATGAAACCAGCGGGGCTTTACACGCTGCGAAAGAACTCGGAAGGGTCGGCTTTGTAACAGGGCACGGCTTTAGCCGAGCCGATAAGGCCAATTGAATGGAAGGGGCTTTAGCCCCTGTGGAATGCTCTTCCAGCGCTCTTTCCCGATACTTCCCCATTTCCATCAGCCGAATAGAAGCCCCCCCAGCAAACTCCCCCGCGATTCCAACTTTTGACCAAGGTAGTTAGCCGCGGGGCGTCGAAATCAATTCTCGTTTCCGAGCCGCTTCAAGAGGATCAAATGATGCAGGATTGCCTGCGTCATCGTGCGGTGCTGCCGATACGGGACTCCAAACTCTTCGGCAGTCTGCTTCACGATCCGTGTCAATGCAGCATAGTGCGTATGGCACACGAACGGGCAAAGATGGTGGACGATGTGATGGTTGAGTCCTCCCGCGAGCCAACCCACCAGCGGGTTCTCTGTCGCGTAGTCCGCCGTCGTGGCGAAAATGTGATACACGCCGTTATCGAATTCGCTCCGCTCCAAGGGAAAATAGGTACTGTCAATCGTGTGCGTGGTCTGAAATACCAGCGATACGGTCAATCCAACGATCAAATGGACCAGAAAGAAGGCGGTCGCGACCAAGAGAGGCGATTTCCCCAACACAACCACAGGCAAGACGAGCATGTAAGTGAGGTAGAATCCCTTTCCAGCAAAGAGAATGAAGTATTCTCGTCTGGGATGCCGGGTACGCTTGAGATAATCGTGCGGCGGGAAGAAAAAGCACTCGAAATCTTTAACGAAAAGATAGTCGAGTGAGTACATTGCGTAAAAAAACGGCGCATAAAGGTGCTGAAAGCGGTGAAAGCCTGCGCGCGGTTCGTGGGGCGTGAAGCGAAAAACGCCGCGTCCTGTCAAGGCATCGTCTTCGCCGGGAAGATTGATGCAGCAGTGGTGCCCTCGATGATGCAGAATGCGCCACATATACGAGTTGATTCCGCAAAGATCGAAAACATAGTTCAGGAGCTTGTTGACAGCCGGCGCAGATGAAATGGCGTTGTGGTTACTGTCGTGAGCGATATTCAACAATAGAAATGTCTGGGCCAGGCCGCTCAAAACATAGAGTGCCACAAACTTCCATGAATTCGGCCTCAGCGCGTAAAGAGCAATCCAACTTCCCGCCAGCACGGCAAGGCCCGTCCCGATCTTGACCCACATGGCCCGATCGGCCTTAGGCGAGATGTTGCGGTCGACAAAGAACTTGTCCAGACGGCGGCGCAGGACCTTCGGGAAGTCGGATACACCTGCCGGTTCTCCGCCGGACCGCGGCCGCAAAACTTCGGATGGAACAAGGTCTTCGATTTCCGGTCCCAGGGTAATCACCGCTTCGGTCTCGGATGTCACCGGCACCTCCACGACAAACTCAAGCCAGCCCATCCAGCTTGGCCGGCAGCATTGGTTGCCCAAGGTAGCAGCGAACCAGTGGCCCGCCTCCGGCAGCGTCATGGCTGATACTAGCGCGAAGAATTGTGACGAATCAAGGGAAATTCGGGATCAAGCCCAATCGGAACCCAGGGGCATCGCCCGTCAAAGTGAAGGTTGGATGCGCCGACCCGCGCCTTGTTCAACATAAACCATTGAATTCTAAAGGACTGAGTCGACTGAGCGAGTAGAAAGACACCGCTGCAGGGGAGTGCTGGATTTCCTTGCTCTGCCCCTCCGGCGGGGAGGGGGGCCAGTTGCCGGACTGGACAGGGCGAAGCAGAAGCACCGGCCCTCTATATTTTTTATTAAAGTAGGCTTACACTGTCCTACACTGTAGTTCCCCAATCCGATTCCCAGTCGGATTTCCCCCTCACCATCGCACGGGGAACGACAAGACATTTCGTGTTCTTTATGTAAGCGGCTTTCCTATTCCAAATCGAGGGGAATCCCCAATCTGTGAAGACATCGATCTTAGACCAACTGGATAGTTTAGCGGAGGAGCATCCGCACAAACTCCTTTATTCGTACATTGACGTAAACGGCATTCCAACCGAAAGCTATTCCTACACGTCGTTTGTCCAACGAACGAAAGCCATCGCAAGTCACTTGCGCAAGAAGGGCCGCTTCGCGATCCAGGACCGCCTTCTGCTCGCCTACCCTCCGGGGCTTGAAATGATCTGCGCGTTTTTTGGATGCGTGCGCGCTGGTTTGATTCCGGTGCCGGTCTATCCGCCCAATTCCCGTGGTTTTCAAAGCGCCTTATACAAAATGGTTCACATTGCCAGGGACTGCCAGGCTGCCGGGGTGCTAACAAGCAGAGACTACCATGCTTCCCTGAAGACGAATCTAACCCGAAGTGGCGTGTCGGCATCCGGGGTAGACGTCGACTACATTTCGGGGCTTCCATGGATCGCCACAGAAGACTTTGTGGACACCATTGCGAATGAATCAAGTTTCGATTCATCGAAGGTCCTGTTTCTGCAATACACCTCGGGGTCGACGATGGAACCAAAGGGTGTAATGGTGACGCACGAAAATATCCTGCACACCTATCCGCTGGTAATCGATCATCCCAATCCTGTGGTCGTGTCCTGGCTTCCGCAGTATCACGATATGGGCCTCATCGGGTGCTACCTTTATCCGGCGCTGAGGGGCGGAACGACTTATGGCTTCGCTTCCATGGATTTCATCCAACGGCCGATTCTTTGGTTCGATGCGATTCAGGCCTATCGGGCCACTGCCACGGCAGCTCCCAACTTCGCTTACGACTACTGCCTGCGCGCCGGGCGGCTTTCCAAGCAGAGCCTGGAGGGTTGCGATCTCAGTTCGCTGCAGGTGCTGATGGTCGCTGCGGAACCCGTGAAAGCTGATACATACACGCGGTTTCTTGAGACCTTCCAGCCCTATGGCCTCAAGTCCGAGAGCTATTATGCGGCCTTTGGGTTGGCTGAGAACACCTTGGCTGTCTCGCTCGGCGGCCGCAATATCGTCTCGGTGAACAAGCGTGCCCTTGCTTTGGGGAAGGCCCGCATGACGACCGAAGTTTCCGAAGTCGATGCGGCAACGCAGATTGTCAGTTGTGGAACTCCGCTGCCGAGCATTGATGTCAAAATCGTGGATCCGGAAATGCACTTCGCGCTGAAGCCCGGCCATGTTGGCGAAATCTGGGTCGCCGGAAGCGGAAAGTGCCTCGGCTACTGGAATAATCCGGAACTGACGCTGAAGCAGTTTCGCGCGCGGTTGGTCGACGATAGCCCTTATGACGACGGCTATCTTCGCACCGGAGATATGGGGTTTTTGCACGACGGCGAACTATTCGTTTGCGGGCGCATCAAGGACATGATCATCCTCCGCGGCCAGAATTACTACCCGCAGGATATTGAGAACGTTGTGGAGAGGTCGTCCGGGCTCATTCGGAACAACTGCATTGCAGCCTTCCAGATTCATGAAGAGACCGAGCCTGCGCTGGCAATCGTGGCCGAAGTGAAAAATCCAAAGGCGCTTCCGGATGCGCGAAAGATTGCCGCGGCGGTTCGTAGTTATCTCAACCTGGAAGTGGCATTGATCTCGTTCATCGCGCCGCGTTCCATACCGAGAACCAGTTCCGGCAAAATCATGCGCCACAAGACCAAGCACATGTGGCTCGAAGGCCGTTTTACTGTTCTCACAGAGTTTTCGCGCGAGAAGGACGCGGGGGCCACCGAGCTCGGTTCGGACGTCCAGTCGCCTTTCGATGAGTTGAAAGCCAAGTACAATCTGACAGGGTTGGAATCGTACAACCTCGTCGAAGCCGGGCTCGATTCATTGGACCTTGTCGTCTTCATGCATGAACTCAAGGAGCTTCTGAAGGGCAGGGGCGCCGATATGCTGGCCAGGCAGGTTGACATCGGGGTAATTCAGCGCGTCAGCGTAGCCGATCTGTTTCGACTGGCAGAGCAGTTGGAACGTGCTCCCGAAGAAGCGTTACTTGAGCTGCGTCATTCGCTGGCTGCCTTTCGCGAAGAACAGCGCGAAGCCGAGCGGAAGATGATGAGCAATGACAGCAGGCTCGTTTTCGCACCCCCTTCGCCTGAGGCCTTGCCCGGCATACCCACCTTGAATCATGTCCTGCTCACCGGCGGCACGGGTTTCATCGGTCCGTTCCTCATGAAGAGCCTGCTCGAACAGACGCGGGCCACTATCCATGTACTCGTAAGAGCATCGAACGAAGTCCAGGGAATGCAGCGGCTGAGGGCGGCGATGGAGTCCATGGGGAAATGCGGCGACGGTCTTATGGGGAACTTCGAGGCTCGCGTGATTCCCGTCTGCGGCGACCTGGGGCAGCCAATGCTGGGCCTCACGCAGGACGTTTGGGATTTCCTTGCCAGTGAAATCGACACCGTGTTCCACAACGGCGCAACCGTGAATTATCTGTTTAACTACGATCGAATGCGTGAAGCGAACGTGTTGGGAACCAACGAGGTCTTGAGACTGGCCTTTGAAGGACGGTCAAAGAGCTTCAATTATGTCTCGACGACATTCGTATTCGGCTGGGCCGTCAAGAGCGTCCTGTATGAGACCGATTTCAACGAGGACATGGCGCTCCTCGACTTTGGATACAGCCAGTCAAAATGGGTGGCGGAACAGGTGGTCGCAGACGCGCGCCGGCACGGTCTTTGCACACGGATCTTCCGGCCCGCGCTGGTGAGCCCCTCCATTACGGGCGGGGGCAACAACTTCGATATCGCAGTTCGCCTGGTTGCATTCATGGTCAATCACGGCATCGGTGTCGACGCATTGAACCAGGTCAGTTTCGTTCCCGCGGATATAGCTGCGAATAATATCGTTGCCATTTCCACTACGCCTGGCACCGAGAACAAGACCTACCATGTAGTGCGAGACGATTACGCAAACATGCTCGATATCACCAGACTGATCACCCAGTCGACCGGGCGCCAATTCGAGATTTTCAGCGTTGCCGATTTCGTTCCCGAACTGATCCGGAGATGCCGGAAGGAAGACCTGCTGTTTCCGCTGTTGGATTTCCTGGTGGGCTCCGTCGATAACATTACCGCAATGGAATTCAAACGATACGATAGTTCCTGCTATCAAGCGGCTCGGGATGCTTCCGAGTGGGGAGTGGCTGACCCTTCGCTCGAGGATACGGTGAATGGCATCTTGAAGTTCATGCATCGCAAAGGGATCATTTCGGTCGCGCCGCGAGACCAGAATCCGGTGCTGCCGCCCGACATACGTCTTGCATGTACAGATGCATAACTCGCTATTGCCTCTTGAACACCAGCTTTTCGATGATGCGCTGCCCGCTTTCCAACGTGCCTGAAGTGGTTCGCGTCATCTGTTGCCCATCGCCGGAAACCACCCACCGATCCCTTTCGACCGGTTGATCGTCGCGCCGGTAAATCGAGTCCACCGTGTGCGGATCGACCAATTGCAATGTCACGTTATCGTTGCGGGAGTTCTTCAAGTCGTATTGCTTTCCGTCAAAGCGTGCAGTGTAGCCGAACTCGCCTGCGAAACGAACTCCCCCAGTGTTGTCCGACTCGATCTTGAGCAGCAAGCCTTGCCGCAATCGAGTCTTGCTGAGATCCTGCGTCCACTCCCCGGCCATTGGGTCGCCAGCGACCTTTACACCGCCGCTTCGCGACCACACGGTGATCTTGTCGCTTCGGCCTTTGCTCACAGTCGTGACTGTCAATTCGTTTCCGTTATTTGAAAGCTGTTCTCGGACGGTCGCAACCAGAACTCCATCCTTCTTCTCGTCGACCTCGGCCTGCCTCTTGCCGATCCTACGCAACACCACTTGATTGAACGCCGGATTACCCGGAACGGCCGTTTCGTGTCCGCCCGTTTTCGCTGTGAATTCGAGATGGTTGTCCCCTGACATCACTACGTGCAGGCCGTCATGACCGGACGTGATGGAGAGCTTATTGGGTGGATCGAGGTTGGACTGAGCGGAGATGAGCGTCCAGGAGCCAACGCGGGGGTCCGTGGCTCCGAGGCCAGCATGGGCGCCAAGTTGAATCGCGACAACCAGACCGAGCAATCTGAGTTTAGGAATAGTTCCTCCTGGGTTCACGGGATCGGATTTTAACAGATCTGGATCGGTTGGTTCGGCCAGCGCCGCAATAGCGAATGGCGCCCCTCGCCTGGCCTGAATGACCCGTATCTGCCGACGATAGAGTCTTGTGTCACAACGGCATCAAAAACCAGGTCACGCCAAACCGACCTACCCATTCGATTCGAAACGGCGTTCACCCATTCTGTTTCGTGCTGTCTCCATCGGAGCAACCATCCAGAAGCATCCGTTCATCCTAACTATGGCATCACCATGTGAAGGGATGAAGTGCGTAAGTCCAAAAACAGAATCGTAAAGTGCAAGGCGTGCAAAATGACAGGCTTTGCAACCATACCTAGTGCCATGACCGCTTGATTGAGTAATTGCATGAATCTAGCGCCGACTGTCTCGACGGGCGTCCACACGGTCGGTTCTTCGCCCGTGGTGGCTAATCACTGAGTCAAGCAGCCACGATGCTCGCGAATTGGGTAAGTTCCAGGAGCGGTTCTAACTCGACCTGCGCTTTGTTTGGAACATAAAGGAGAAGACCGTGACCCTAATGCCGCTTTCCGGACTTCCTCGGCCCATTCTTTTGTCGGCGTGTACTGGCCTGTTGCTGGCGATCTTGGCAACCGGGTGCGGCAGTAATTCGAGCGGGTCTGTCACGGCTCCAACAGTCGGCATTTCGGCCAATCCTGCGTCTCTGGTTGCCGGCGCCTCTTCGACATTGACAGTCACTGCAACAAACGCTAGTCAAGTAACGGTCACCGGATCGGATGGCACAACCTATACCTTGCAAGCGGCAGGCGGGACCCAAAATGTCAGCCCGGCTAAGACGACCACATATACGGCTCTCGCAACTGGAGCGGACGGGCAAGCCTCAGCGACCGCCACTGTAACCGTGAGTAATGCGCCAGCGCCCTCCGTAAACATCGCAGCAAATCCCAGCGCAATCAGCCCCGGGGGGTCGTCGACCCTTACGGTTACAGCCACCAATGCGACTCAGGTAATGGTGAGCGGCAGCGACGGCAGTTCCTATACGATGCAGCCTGGCGGCGGAACGCAAACAGTGACCCCGACTGCAACAACTACCTACACCGCTACGGCGTCAGGGGCTGGAGGAAGCGCTTCTGCGACCGCGACTGTGACGGTAAGCAGTGCTTCTGCCCCTACCGTAACAATTTCCGCAAATCCCAGTGCAATTAGTCCCGGCGGATCGTCGACCTTGACGGTTATAGCCTCCAATGCGACTCAGGTAACGGTGAGCGGCAGCGACGGCAGTTCCTATGCGATGCAGCCTGGTGGGGGAACGCAGACAGTGAGTCCTGCTGCAACAACAACTTACACCGCTAAAGCGACAGGGCCTGGCGGAAGCGCCTCTATGGCTGCAACAGTAACAGTGGGTTCGACAGTTGGCGCTCAACCAATTAACCATGTAATTTTCATGCTGCAGGAGAATCATTCATTCGATAACTACTTCGGCATGTTGAACCCTTATCGAAAGTCAAACGGATGGAACATTGGCGACGACGGGAATGAGTACGATGTGGACGGGATTGACGATAAACTCGCCTCAATCGGCAACGAGGACGATGAAGGCACATCTTACCCTCTATTCAAATTCACCAGCACCTGCGTGGACGATATGAGTTCCGATTGGCTGGCAAGTTACGGAGACGTCAACCGGTACGACTTCCTTGCCACTCGTCCAATTTTGATGGACGGCTTTGTTCACAACGCCGAAGGATATGCCAACAGCTGTTCGCAGCCCGGTGCAGGCGGCAGTTGCGCAGGGAGTTTTACCGACACCACCGGTCAGCGCGCCATGGGATACTACGATCAGGGTTTTCTCAACTATTACTATTATATGGCGTCGCAATTCGCCCTATCCGACCGCTGGTTCTCGCCCGTATCCACTAAAAGCATCGGGAATCGCATTGCCACATTCACGGGCGGCACCACCCAAGGCCTCGTCAAAGACCCCGGCGGAGATGACCATCTGGGACAACTTGATATTCCGACCATTTTTCAGGAACTCGACCAAGCCAATGTATCCTGGAAGATCTACTACACTGTCACCGAGGGGTTCTGTCTGGATGAGGATGACTGCTCCGGCTCATCGAATTCCAAATACCCCGCAACGGACTTCTCTAACTTGTCCTATTCTTATCAATACCTTTACGAGAATCCATCCGGTGCGGCGTGTACCCCTCCCACGCAGCCATCCAGCGTCGTCGGCGATTCGTCGAACTCCTTCTGCATCGACCCGAACCACATAGCGCCGCTATCGACGGCCTACTTCGACGATCTCACCAACGGAACGCTTCCGAGCTTCGCTTTCATCGAGGCCGGTTACGGAAACAACGATGAGCATCCCGGCTCGGGCCAATCGATTCTGCTTGGCCAGGCGCAAGTCGCAAACATCGTGAATTCGTTCATGGCAAGCCCTGAGTGGAAGGATTCTGTTTTCTTCTTGAGCTACGACGAAGGCGGTGGACCATACGACCATGTTCCTCCGGTGCCGGGCCATTCCAACGACAACACCGATGCCTCCTTGGGATCGATTCCGGATATCGCGCAAATCGCGGTGAATGCCGATAGTTACAACCCATGCGTCCCCAGCGGTGGAACCCCAACAGTCCATTGCGACTTGGTTTCGACTGAACCTGGAGCGAATTCTGCAGATGCGCCTGCGGGCCAAGGGTTTGCAGCCCAACTTGGATTCCGGCTGCCAAACATGATTGTTTCGCCGTTTACTCGGCGGCATTACGTTTCACATACGCCAATGGACCATACGGCAGTGATCGGGTTTGTGGAGAATAGGTTCATTGGCGGCAACGCACATCTCACCGCTCGCGATGCGGCCCAACCGAATCTGTTGGAGTTCTTTGACTTCAATGGTGTTCCGTGGGCCAATCCGCCATCGCCGCCAACGCCCGTTTCAGCCCAGTCGCTGGGATACGATCCTTGCACTGCTTCAAAATTTGCGCCGCAATTAAGTAGGCATCGGAAGCGGGAGAATTGAGAAGCATTGCCGCGGGCCAAAACAGGCAGGCGGAAATCGTGATCTCAGTCAGGTCAGGCGGGTCCACCCGGGAACTCCAGGACAACATCCCGGGCCCCAGCCTCTGAGCACCGCGGGCCCGCCACACTCATACAGAGACAGTCGCTGAACGGCCCATCCTATTCGCTTTTTGGCAGCCAGGATAAGCGCCTCAGGCCTCGTCTTTGAAACGCAGAGATGAAGTTTTGTTATCTCGTCGCTCTTGTGACTCTTGTCATTCCGCTGGAACGCGAACCGCAGCTCGCGGTGCCTTGAGTTTCTCGTTCGCTCGCGCCAGCAAATCGGCTGGATGGACCGGCTTGTTGAGCAATTCAAAACTGTGCCCGGCCCGCGCTGCCGAAGCCAACAGGTCTGAGGTCGCCGCTTGACCTGAAAACAACAGAATCTTCAGATCCGGGAAAACCCTTTTCATGGTAATGGCAAGTTCGATTCCACTCATTCCCGGCAACACCACGTCGGTAAGCAGCAGCTCCGGCGGCTTCAAGAGCGCCTTCTCCAGCGCTTCTTCTCCGTCATAAGCCGCCTCGGCGGAGTAACCGCTGCGCGTAAAGATTTCTGTGAGCGTGTCTGCGATGGTCGATTCGTCGTCGACAACCATCACTCGGGGACGATCGTGTCTTGGGCCGCCTAGCAGCACCGCCGAGGGGACCTCGCTGATCGGTACTGTCGGAAAACTGTAGCGTGCAGGCATGGGGAATACCTCCATGCATAACCTAGCAGACTTCTTTTCATACGTGCTGAATCTTTTTGATGCGACTCAACTCTTTGAAATCTTGGGTTTATATACCGCAATACGGAGGGAGAGGGCATCCAGCCGATTGCGGCGATTCAAGGTTTCCGCAACGTACCGCTGTGCTTTTCTTTAGTTTTGCAATTGCAAATCAACCCCTCCATTTGTATTCTTTCAATTGAAGAATAGCTTTACGACAGGTTAGCAGTACGTTTAGCGCACGTTCCTCGATCGACCAAAGCATCTACGCAAGGGATGAGGTCAAGGACATGTCTACCAATTCAGACGCGAACGCAGCGTCAATGAAGTTCGAGTCCATTCTTCAGCTCGATGTCCCCAAAGGAAGGGATGGGAAGCACAAGAAGATCGTGACCCAGCTCTTGATCGACATCGACCGGTTGCAGCCTGGCATGGCCCTAAAGATTCCACTCTCTGGCTTGCCCGACACCAAGGAGAACATTCGCTCCGCTCTCAACCGGGCAACCCGGAAAAAAGGCGTCGAAGTAGCGACTTCCAGTGACAACGAATGCCTTTATGTTTGGAAGCTGGAGCCGGAATCCTGATGGCCCTTGCGCATAACCCCTTCTGCGACAAGGAGTACGATTGGCTCTCCTGCAGTTGAATATGGAGAATAGCAGCATCTCAAGTCGCGTACCTACAGGCACGCGAGCAGGAATCTCCCGGTCACGGTGCTAGAGCCCTTTTCTCCTCCGAAACTCCCGCACCACGTCGGCAGGGTCGCGATGCCGGCCGTCGACTGCTTCGTTCATCGCGCGCATGTCATCTGCCGAGATCTTTCCGGCCAGTGCGTTGAGAGCGGTCGTTAACTGCGGCCAGCGCTGCAAGGCATCGGTACGCACCAGCGGCACAGCTTGGTAGGGCGGAAAGTAGTGCTTGTCGTCCTCCAGTGCAGTGAGTCCCAACGCCTCAATGGGGCCGTCCGTGGAGTTGGCGGCAATCATGTCCACCTGGTGGGCGTTGAGCGCCCGATACAGCAGTCCCAGGTCCATGGTGCGAGGGGCCGCGGCGAACTTCAGTCCATAGGCGGCGCTGAGCCCGGGCAGTCCGTCAGGCCGCTGCTCAAATTCATAACCCACGCCCAGCCGCCACTGTGGTGCAAATGCCGCGGCCTCGCTCAATTGGCTCAAATGCAATCGCCGCGCATCCTCTCCGCGAATCACCATCGCGAACGTGTTCTCGAAGCCCAGCGGCTGTGCCACTGTCACGTCGTAGCGCGTGGCGTAGAGCTGCCGAACTGTGTCGAGCACCGCTTGGGAATCGCGATTCACAGGCTGTTTGAGAATGGCGGTCAGGGCTGTCCCGGTGTATTCGACATAGGCATCGATGCGCCCGGCAACCAGGGCCTGATGGCAGATGTAACTGCCG
This sequence comes from uncultured Occallatibacter sp., assembly GCA_964560845.1. Classification (GTDB taxonomy): domain Bacteria; phylum Acidobacteriota; class Terriglobia; order Terriglobales; family Acidobacteriaceae; genus Telmatobacter. The sequence goes on from CAZLMY010000051.1 coordinate 31,208, forward strand.
GCTAGATAGAAGCGCCTCTCCACCTTGAGGCCGGACCGGGCTTCGATCTCCTGTGCCAGCAATTCGCCCAGCACCACCTGCTCCGTGAAGTTCTTGGCGCCGATCACGGGATGGTCGGGCCGCGGCGGTGCACAAGCATTGACCAGCAGGCACCCGGCAAGGGCTAGACCAAGCAGTCCGCGTCTCATTGCGTAGGCACCTTGCGCCAGCGTTCCAGCAGCCCAAGGGCCGCATCGGCGGCCAGCGCCAGCAGAGCGGCGGGAATGGCTCCAGCGAGCACAAGACGGTTGTCGACCGAAGCAACTCCGCGGAAGATGAGCTCTCCCAGCCCGCCTGCGCCAACTGCCGCGGCAATGGTGGCAATGCCGACGCAAGTCACAGCGGCTGTTCGCAATCCAGCAAGAATGAACGGCGTCGCCAGCGGCAGTTCGACCTTCACCAGAAGCTGCCAGTCGGTGAGCCCCATGGCCCGCGCAACTTCGATCACCGCAGGGTCGATCCCCCGGATGCCGGCATACGTGTTACGCAGGATGGGCAGGAGAGCGTAGGCGGTCAACGCCACAATGGCGATTCGGGCGGCGCGGTCTCCGAGCCAGGGCAACGGCAATAGAAACCCGAACATGGCCAGCGAAGGGATGGTTTGCAGGATATTGGTGAGAGCCAGCGCAGGCTTGGCCCATCGTGGAAACCGTGTGAGAGCGATAGCTGCCGGAATAGCCAGTCCGGACGCGAACAGCATGGCCGCGGCTGTGAGCCACAAATGCTCAATGGTCAGAGAGGCGATCTGGCTGCCGTATTGAGCAAGGAATCCAGCGGTCATCGGCTTGCCCCCTGTCTTGCCCGCATCTCTCCCCGGCGGAACACGCGCACGTAGGCCTGGATCTCTGGGGCTTCGGAACGCAGAAAATCCTCAGGAGCCAGATCTGCCACCAGCCTTCCGTCGCTGAGGAACACGATGCGGTCGGCCAGGTAGAGAGCCTCGTCGAGATCGTGAGTCACCAGCAAGACTGTCGTCTTGAACCGGTCCAGGAGGCCGCGAAGCATCTGTTGCATCTCGGCGCGGGTTACGGGATCGAGGGCGCCAAAGGGCTCGTCCATCAGCAGGATTTGTGGCTGCGCTGCCAGCGCGCGCGCCAATCCAACGCGTTGCCGCTGCCCGCCGGAAAGCTGATGGGGAAAGCGGTGCGCAAAGGCTTCCGGATCGAGGCCCACGGCAATAAGCAACTCGGCGCTGCGGCAGCCCCGCTCCTCCTTGGGACGCCCCAGAGCTTCGAGCAACAGGCCAACATTCCGCTCGACCGTGAAATGCGGAAAGAGTCCGGCTTCCTGAATGACGTAGCCGATGCTGCGGCGAAGGTCGATGAGGTCCTTCGAGCGGACGTTTTCGCCCTGCACCAGGACTTCACCGCCGGTGGGATCGCGCATGAGATTGACAGTGCGCAGCAGTGTGGTCTTGCCGGAACCGCTGCGCCCCAGAATGGCGGTCGTCGAGCCCTCTTTCAGTTTGAACGAGATCCCATCCAGCAGCAACCGTCCCTCCGAAGTCGCAAACGAGACATTCCTGAACTCGACTGATTCGCTCATTGCCCTTGGGTGCTCCCGCATCCCCAGTGTAAGGGGAGAACGAGGGATCAGCGGACATTCTGATCTCGCGCACCGGGGAACGTGATGATTCCATTTTGTCCACGCCGCCCCGGACCCGTAGAATCGTTGCAGGGCCGTGGGCGAATCTACCCGGAGCGGCACCAACCACCGATGAGCGAACAAGAATCAGGGACTCCCATTCAGACGCCGGCGATTTCGCCCGCGTGGAGAAGAATCGAGCAGGCACGCCACCCCCAGCGCCCTTACCCCATGGACTTGATTGACCGGATCTTTACGGAATTTAGCGAGATTCACGGGGATCGCGTCTTCGGCGACGATGAAGCGGTGGCTTGCGGCATGGCCCGCCTTGGCGGCGAAGAAGTGCTGGTCATCGGCAATCGCAAAGGCGGCAGCACCAAGGATCGGGTGCGCCGCAACTTCGGCATGCCTCATCCCGAGGGATATCGCAAGGCTTTGCGTTGCATGAAAATCGCTGAGAAGTTCTCTCGGCCGGTCATCAGCTTCATCGACCTGCCTGGTGCGTTTCCGGGCCTTGGCGCAGAAGAGCGGGGTCAGGCCGAAGCCATTGCCCGCAACATCCTGGAGATGTCGCGCCTGCGTGTGCCCACCATTTCGGTGATTACCGGCGAAGGCGGGTCGGGCGGAGCTTTGGCGCTGGCTGTCAGCGACCGTGTCCTCATTCTGGAGAATGCCCTTTACTTTGTCATTACCCCGGAGTCCTGTGCCGCCATCATGTGGCGCGACGCCGCCAACAAGCAGCTCGCCGCGGAGGCCATGCGCATTTCGGCTCCTGAAGTTGCCTATTTGGGCTGTGTGGATGAGATCGTCCCCGAGCCGCCTGGGGGTGCACACACCGATCCCGATGCCATGGCTGGTCTGCTGAGCGGTGCGTTGATGAAGCACCTGGCCGAGCTCAAAGCCATGCCGGTTAACGCCATGGTCAATCTCAGGCAAGACAAATTCCGCAACATGGCGCAGTTTTACACGGAAAGCTAGATCGGCTGTCAAATCCTGGAGGGCGGCGTGCAAAAGCACCCTGCCCCGAATTTCGGGCCCTTGGCGAGCGTTGGCTGGGAGATGGGCATGAATTCTGCTGCGGTTGGCGCCGGCCGGTTCCGCGCTTATGTGCAATTCGTTGCCGCAGTTTTGTACTTCTTCCTTGCGCGCATGTTGGCGCGGGATGGGGCACAAGGCCTGGTCGGTGAAGCCTGGGAACCGCTGGTGGAGCAAGCTATGCTTGCCTTCCTGCTGCTCGTGGGCTACGCGGGCATGGGATTCTGGCTGGAGCGCCAACTGCACCCCATCGGCGCACAAGGGTTGCCGTGGCGGCCAGGGTGGCCGTCGGAAGCAGGAATGGGCTTGGCCACCGGCTGGGCGCTGGCGGTGGTTTGCATCCTGCCGCTGACCCTCATGGGCGGAATCGCCATTGTGCTTTCCATGCAAGCCTCGGCATGGGCCTGGTTGCTGCCGGACATTGCCTTCTTCGCCTTGGTCGCGTTGGCTGAGGAGATCGCTTTCCGGGGTTATGGATTTCAGCGTTTTGCCCATACCGTCGGTGGGGTGGGCGCCTCGGTCGGCTTTGCCGCCTTCTATGCCATTGTGCAGTCCCTGGTAACCGGGGCCAGCCACGCCAGCATTGCGGTTTCCGTGGCCTTGAGCCTGGTCCTTTCAGCGGCCTACCTCCGCACCCGGGCTCTTTGGGTAAGCTGGGGGCTGAACTTCGGTTGGAAGGCCAGCCGGGCAATCCTCTTCGGACTCTCGGTGAGCGGTATCGGCCGGCATTCCCCCGTGGTGCAGGGCGACCCCATGGGTCCGTTCTGGTTGACCGGTGGCGGGTTTGGGCTCGATGGCAGTTGGATGGCGTTCCTGGTTCTATTGGCGGCCATCCCGGTGGTGTTCCGCCTTACCAGGGAATTGGACTACAAATACAATGCTCCGGTCATCGTTCCGGGAGGCATTGCGGTGGATCTGGATGCGGCCGCACGGCGTCAGCATGAAGCTGC
>CAZLMY010000052.1:0-34621 GCA_964560845.1 uncultured Occallatibacter sp.
GGTTCCGAACGAATCATTGCCTTTCCAGATGACGGTTTACGGGTACAGCGTCACCTTGGGCGTTACCCGCGGTCGGATGGAGGTGGGGCCGCCGGTGTCGTTGATGACGTTGCCGATTTCACCCTTGTCTGCGAGGCAAACCGTGATCATGCTGTGGAAGCGGACACCGGGCGTTTTGGGCACCTCGATGGCGCGGGTCAGCACCACGTCGGGATGGCGGAAGACCGAGTAGATGCCGAGCCCCCAGGCTTCGTGGGTGGTAACCGTGTCGGCCACCTTGTAGGACGCCCAACCGTTTGTGCCGGGCGCGCTGGTGAAGCTGGCCTGGTTCGGCGCGTCGTAGGGGATCTCGGATTGATAGAAGTAGGTGCGGCCGCCGTTACCGTTCCACAGCACCTGGAACTGCTGGTGATGTTCCACAAACAGGCCGTAGGCAGTGACGTTTTTGCCGTTGACTATCAGGCCGTTCACGCTGGTGTTCTGGGTCCAGCCGACGCCGGTGCCATGATCGGCGCGCCAGATCCAGGTGTGGTCCACGATGGTGTTGTTGCTGTCGATGCGCAGGTCCACCGTGGCGCGTCCCACCCCGGCGCCCCCCACTCGAAAGAAAATGTCGTGCAGCGAAATAGGATTCCCGGCATGGCTGGCATGGCTGCCCTGCGGCCCCACTTCCAAAAGAACCGGCGAATTGACGGCTCCGGCGTCAAGCAGCAATCCAGCCAGGACGATGCCGTCCGTGTCCGCAGTGGTGATGGCAGCAGTGCCCTGTGTGGGCCGCAGCGTGGCGAAGCCCAAGCCCAGAACAACCGTGCCGGGACGGGTGACACGAAGGGGCTCGGCGAGGTCGTAGATGCCCGGCGTCAGCAGCAGGTTCTTTCCCTTGGTCAACTCGGCATTCATCGTCCCCGCCGTGTCCTTTTCCGGGTGGGCGATGTAGAAGCGGCTGAGAGGCAGCGTGGCTCCCGGCGTCGCGCCTCCGTGCCAGGTGATCCCCGTGCTATTGGCCACGAGCGAAGGCACCCGGACCGACCACTTTCCCTTGGCATCCACCTCAAGGAACGGCTTCTCCCGCACGATGGGTGTCTGGGCGATCTTGGTATAGGGCGGCGCTGGCCACTCGCCGGCCGGGGGATGGGGCACGCCAAGAAAGAGCATGTTCCAGTTGGCGCCGGTCCAACTGCCCCACTCGCTGTTGCGCGAGATCCACTGCTGCTGGGGCCCGGCGCCGACATTGCCGTCGACGAGCGAGTCGGACATCCACCCGCCGCTTGCCCAACCGCCTTTTTGGTGCAACACCAGGTTGCCGAGAATATGCATGCGGCGGAAGGGAGCGGCCTGAGAGACAGCCCATTGCATCGTCCCCCCGGTGGGCGTTACTGAGAACCCTTCTGCACCGCGCCAGAAGGTGCAGGTTGCGTTGTTGCGGGGCAGGCTGGCATCGGCATGAACGTTGCCGCTAATGTGCACAGCGTCTGGCGATGCCCCAAGCCCAACCACCTGCGTATAGAAGCCGATCGGCACGTCGAGCTTGTATTCCCCGGGAAGAAACAGGAAGGCGTTGCGCTCGTGCCCGAACTCGTTGTGTTGCTGGACCGCGTAAACCTTGTCGATCTGTTGCTGCATCGCGGCCGGGCTCATGGAGGGACCGAAGACCTGGACGTTGGGGCCGAAGTCAGGGACCGGACCGGTAACCGCGCCGGCCGAGGCAGACAAGCCGCCAAGCAAAGCCAGCAACAGGCCAATACGGAAATCTGTGACGCAAACACCGCCCCGGCGGGCACCGGTGCGGAACGAGTCCTTCATGGTTCCTCTTTCAAATTCGTATGGCATCGGACCGAACAAGAGGCGCCAAACGGGCAGGCTTCTCAACCGATGCTTGATTTAGCGAGCCGTGCTATCCGCCCCGCCCACTCGGACCGGCCCAGCCGCCTTCGCTGCCGGAATCGCACTGGCCGCCCGCAGCGCCGTGACGGTGGCCGCCTGCTGGCCTACCGGCGCCTGATGCATGGTCACGATAATCGCTCCTGCGGGCTTCTTCCCAGCGCACTGGTAAGCATGAGGCGTGCTGGCATCGAAGTAAACAGCGTCCCCGTCCTCCAGCAAGCAGGTCTGATCACCGTGCTGCAACGCCAATTCCCCATTGAGCACGTAGAGGAACTCAAACCCGGGGTGCATGTGTGCCTTGATTTCCATTTCCTTGGTCTGGGGCAGGAACTCGGCTAAGTACGGGTCCATGTTCCGATCCGGCACCATGTAGCCCAGGCTCTCAAACAGATAGGTCGGCACATCCACGCCTGTCTGTGGCAGCCGCACCCGCTCCTTGCGCCGGTGAACCCGAAATAGCGCGGTTGGGTCGCTCTCGAAGAAATAGGACAAATCCTTGCTGAAAACCATGGCGATGCGCGCGAGATTGCGCAGCGTCGGCACGACGCGGCCGGTTTCCAGTTGCGACAAAAAGCTGGCCGAAAGCCCGGTGTGTTTGCCCAGCTCGACAAGCCCCATGGACTTCTTGAGCCGCAACCGCTTGATGCGCTCGCCAATCCGCTTCTCCGCAATGAACCGTTCCGCGGTCTCCGGATCGACCTGGGTCTTTTGCGTCGTCTCCTGTTTCGCCGCTGCCCGCTCGGCCATTCATCCTCCTGCTAATCCAGATTCAGAATGCTCTAGATTGGAAATGTTGTCCAGGTCAAAACAACTTGTGGCTCAGCGAAACTAAACCGGCATCAGTCCTTGCATTGTATTCACCAAAGCGAACAGGTCATTCATCCTATCGACATGCCTACACCCACGCCCCCGATTCTGCTTTCCGGGGCATCCGGAATGCTCGGAACCGCAGTCCGAAAGGCTCTCGCGGCCCGCAGCCAGCCTGTCCTTCAGCTCGTCCGCCGCGAGCCGAAGGATTCCTCGGAGATTCAGTGGAATCCCACTACTACCCCGCCGCTTCTTCACTCCGAAGCCCTTGAAAATCTGGGCGCTGCCATTCATCTAGGCGGGGCCAACCTGGCCGCGCACCGCTGGACCGCCGCGTACAAACGCGAAATGATCGCCAGCCGGGTAAAGTCCACCTGCGTGCTTGCCACTGCCCTTGCCGCGCTTCGCCATCCGCCCAAGGTTTTGCTGGTGGCCTCCGCCACCGGTTTTTACGGCAACCGCGGCGATGAATTCCTCGACGAGCTTTCCCTGCCGGGCTCCGGGTTTCTGGCCGATCTGTGCCGGCAATGGGAAGCCGCCGCACGGCCTGCCGTGGATGCGGGCATACGCGTCGTCCATCTCCGCTCCGGAGTGATCGTCACGCCTCTCGCAAGACCCGGCCAGGGAGCGAATCAGGGAGCGCTGGCGCGCATGGTGCCGATTTTCCGCCTTGGTCTCGGAGGCCCTCTTGGCTCCGGCCGGCAATGGATGAGCTGGATCTCGCTAGCCGACGCGGTAGCTGCGATCCTCTTCTGCCTCGATAGCCCCGCTCTATCCGGCCCCGTGAACCTGACTGCGCCCCACTCGGTTACTAACGCCGACTTCACCCGCATCCTGGCCCTGCAACTGGGACGCCGCGCCATCCTGCCCGCCCCGGCCTTCGCCCTCCGCCTGTTCTTGGGGCAAATGGCCGATGAAGCCCTGCTTGCCAGCGCCCGCGTCATGCCCTCCCGGCTCACTATGGCCGGCTTTCAGTTCAAGCATCCGACGGTGGCGCAGGCGCTGGCTGCGGAGTGAGGCTTTGAGAGATTAAGGGGCTGCTGGTGGCTTGAGGTTTCCCAGGTCCCAAACGCGGGACCTGGGGCACCCGGCCCCGCGCGGTTTATGCTGAAGAGTCGCGCCGGTGTCGATTCTCGCCGGTTGCCTTGAGGGACTTGCCCATGCCAGACGAGAGCATTGCACCGATTTCACCCACCATCCCGCCAGGCGGGGGAGAGCAGTCAGCCACACCGCAGGTGGCCGCACCGGAGGTGCCACAGGCGCCGCCGGTAGCCACTATCGCTACGGTAGGCCAGTATGAAGGCCAAGCCGTCATTTTGCGGGGATGGCTCTACAACTCGCGCGAGAGCGGCAAGCTGCTGTTTCCCATCTTTCGCGATGGAACCGGCACCATCCAGGGGGTGGCTCACGTTAAAAGCGTTCCCCCGGCTGTGTTTGAGGCGCTCAAGGGACTGACCCAGGAGTCCAGCGTCATCGTCACCGGCAAGGTGCGCGCCGACAAGCGCGCTCCCGGCGGCTTCGAGCTCGACGTCCTCGATATTGAAGTAGTGCAGCGCGTCCCCGAGTCCGACCCCTACCCCATCACGCTGAAAGAGCACGGCGTCGACTTCCTCATGGAGCATCGCCATCTCTGGGTCCGCTCCCCGCGCCAGTCGGCCATCCTGCGCATCCGTGCCGAAATTATGCGCGCGGCCGCGGAATACTTCGACACCAACGGCTTCATCCGCACCGATCCGCCTATCCTGACCCCGGCTGCCTGCGAGGGCACCTCGACGCTGTTCCCGGTGGACTACTTCGGCGACCCGGCCTACCTGACGCAAAGCGGCCAGCTCTACATCGAGTCCACCGCCCTGGCATTGGGCAAAGTCTACAGCTTCGGCCCCACCTTCCGCGCAGAAAAGTCCAAAACCCGCCGCCACCTGACCGAGTTCTGGATGATCGAGCCGGAAGTGGCTTACTGCGACCTCGACGGCCTGCTGGAGCTGGCCGAAAACTTCCTCTCCCACATTGTTCAGAGCGTGCTGAAGAACCGCGGACCGGAGCTTACCGTCATCGGCCGCGACCGGGCCAAGCTTGAAGCCATCTGTCCGCCCTTCCCGCGTCTGCGCTACGACGTAGCCTGCGAGATGCTGAACCAGGCCCACAAAGACGGCCACCTGGAGCAGCCCTTCGAGTACGGCAACGACTTCGGCTCACCCGACGAGACCTGGCTGAGCAGCCAGTTCGACAAGCCCGTCATGGTCAACCGTTATCCCGCCGACGTGAAAGCTTTCTACATGGAGCCCGACCCGCTCGACCCGCGCTATGCCCTTTGCGTCGACGTGCTGGCCCCCGAGGGCTACGGCGAAATCATCGGCGGCTCGCAGCGCGTCTCCAGCTACGAATTGCTCAACGCGCGCATCGAGCATCACAACCTGCCCAAGGAAGCCTTCCAGTGGTATCTCGACCTGCGCCGCTACGGCAGTGTGCCGCACAGCGGCTTCGGCATGGGCATTGAGCGCGCCGTGGCCTGGATCTGCGGCCTGGATCACGTCCGCGAAACCATCCCCTTCGCCCGCACTCTGCACAGGATCTATCCGTAGAAACCGAACAGAATGCTCTGAGCTGCCTTTCCTTTGTTTCGATCGAGACGAAAGAAGGGCAGCCTGGGCGCGTGTTCAGCCGGCCCGCTTGACCATCTTCACCACCGGAAGCACTTCTCCGTTCACCAGCGGCACCGCGATCCGCTCCACTTCCACGTAGCCTCGCAGCTGGTAGAGTGCCACACCGGTCAGCGTCGATCCCATCTCGAAGTGCCGGAATCCGGCGACAGCCGCATCGGACTCAACGTGCGCCAGAATCGTGCTTCCTAGGCCACGCCGCGCGAAGGCGGGATGCACAAAGATCGCCCTTACCTTGGCCGCATCCGTCGCAGGGTCCAGCAGTTCCGGCTCCCGGACACGCGCGCCATCCGCTCCGAAGAGCGTCTTGCGTTTCGACCACCCGCCGCATCCGGCCAGTAGGTTGCCGTGCACCGCGCGTTGCGCGCCGTGAAAGACAGCTTCCGCCACAAAATAGGTTCGGTCGTGAATGAGCTGGGTATCGAGTCCCAGCACCGTGCCCAGCGCGCCGTCAATCTGGGCGGCAGTGTAGTCCTCGGCTTGCAGGCCCCGAACCGACGCCTCAATCAGGGCGTGCAGCGAGGGAATGTCATTCTCTTCCGCGAATCGCAAGGCGAACGCGCAGGGCAGGAAGGCCCCGTTTTCCTGTTCCATTACCTGCGGCGGCTCACGATCTTCGCGGCGCGGCCATAAGAACCCAGGTTGTAGACGTTGGTGTAGCCCAGCGCTTTCACCATCTTCCTGGCGAGTCCACTGCGCATGCCGCTTTGGCAGTGCAGCAGCAGCACACTGTTCTTGTCCCTTACCTTGCGCAGAATCAGCGTCTCGATCTCGCTCAGCGGCAGGTTCATGGCGTTGGGCAAGTGATGGGCGGTATATTCGCCCGCGCTGCGCACATCGATCACCTTTGCGCCGTTGCGCAAATAGGCCTTGGCGGCCTTCGAAGAGATCTTCCCGGTATGGTTATAAACAAGAAAAGCGGCAATCACCGCGATCAATAGAAGAGCGGTCGTGAAACTCATGCAGACTAGATTACTGCCTGCGGTTCATTCCTGGCCCGCGAAACCACAGAAAGCACCCACACTTTTCCCAAATGCAGGTCTAGACCTTGGCCACAGCCACCAGAGTGGAATAGAACGTCGCGCCTCCGCCCAGGTCGGTAAGCCGCTCGCTGGTCAGCGCATTCACGTTCGAGCCATCCTGGTGGAGTTTGCCCCAGTCCATGCGCGCGGCCACCACTCCGGGAGGAACGCTCCCATTGACCCGTGCAACCAGATGCAGCTCGCCCCGGTCGTTCCACACCCGCACCGGATCGCCATCGGCAATTCCCAGCGGCCCGGCGTCGGCGGCGTGCATTTCCAGACGATTCCGGAAGCTCTCTTCCATCTTGCGGTGCCCGTCCAGGTTGGCAAAGGTTGAATTCATGTAGTTGTCGGCCTTGCGGCTCAGGAACTCCAACGGAAGACGCGCGGCGTCTCTTCCCCACCTCGACTCCGCAGGAGGGATAAAGCCCGGGACGGGATCGAGGCCTTGGGCGGCCAGTGTCTCGGAATAAAACTCGATCTTGCCGGAAGGCGTCGCAAACGGCCCCGCAGTGTACGGCTGAAACGGCTCTGTCACCGGCTTCCGATGAAAGCCGAGAGGAATGTGCCCCTGCGCTTCGAGATCCTCAAAGCGGATATGTTCCATCCCCGGATTGCGCGAGCGACCATCCGCCCCGATGGCCAGCGCCTGCCGCATCATGGCTTCGGGGGTGTCGCGGAAGCAGGGCTCTTCGAAGCCCATCCGCTGAGCCAATTGACTGAACAGCCACACATTCGACCGCGCCTCGCCCGGCGGCTCAATGGCCTGCTGCGAGTGCTGCACAAAGTAGTGCCCGTAGGCGCCCTGCAGGTCGCTGTGCTCAAGAAACGTGGTCGCCGGCAGCACGTAGTCGGCGAAGTCGGTGGTGTCGGTGAAGAACTGCTCGTGCACCACGGTGAAAAGCTCCGGGCGACCCATCCCCCGGCGGACGGCATTCTGGTTCGGCGCTACCGCTCCGGGGTTGGAGTTGTACACAAACAGCGCTTTCACCACCGGGCCTTCCCGCACCTCAACCCCGGCGCCGTCTGATCCCTGTGCCCTGTGCCCTGATCCCTCGTCCCTGCTCTCTCGTCCCTCGTCCGTCAGAACGCGACCGAGCTCCGACATATTCACCATCCGCGCCAGCCGTCCCAACGGCGACGCCAAGGCCAGATCCGGCCGCTCCAGGGCATCTTTATCCCACTTGAACGCGCCCGAAGTGGAAAGCACGCCACCCCCGCCGTGGTATTTCCAGGCTCCGGTGAGCGCCGGCAGCATGGCGATGGCCCGCGCCGCCGTGCCCCCGTTCTCGCTGCGCTGGACGCCGTAGTTCATGCGCAGCACGGCCGGCCGGGTGGTGGCATATTCCCGCGCCAACTGCCCGATCTCCGCCGCTGTCATTCCGGTCCAGGCAGCTACCTTTTCTGGCGTGTATTCCCGCACCCGTTCGGCCAGTTGGGCAAAACCGTGGGTCATCTCCTCGATATAGGCCCGGTCTTCCAGCCCCTCATTCAGGATGACGTGCATCATCCCCAGAGCCAGCGCGCCATCGGTGCCGGGGCGAATGGCGATATGCCAGTCGGCCAGCGCCGCTGTGCGCGTCTTGTAGGGGTCGATCACGATCAGCCGCGCGCCGTGCCGACGCGCCTGCTGGATCATGGGCCAGAGATGCACGTTGTTGCCGTGGATGTTGGCGCCCCAGGCCAGCACCAGCCTGGCCAGCCGGAAGTCCTCTGCCGGAGTACCCAGTTTCTTGCCGTAAACCAGGTTCCAGCCCACCCCGCCCGCCTCCGAGCAGATGGTTCGGTCCAGTTGGCTCGCCCCCAGGCGGTGAAAGAAGCGCCGGTCCATTGAGCCGTAGCCCAAGAGGCCCATGGTTCCCGCATAGCTGTAGGGCAAAATCGACTCCGGGCCGAACTCCGCCGCAATCGCCTTCAGCCGCTCTGCGATCGCCTCCAGCGCCTCATCCCAGCACACCCGCTCAAAGGCCTCGTGCTCCCGTCCGCGGGGCTGCGGGCCCTTTTGCGCTCCGGGTTTGCGCTTCAGAGGGTAGAGAAGCCGGGCGGGCGAGTAGACGCGATCCAGGTACTTGGCCACTTTGCCGCACAAAAAGCCCTGGGTCACCGGATGACTAGGGTCGCCCGCTACCTTCACCGCACGGCCGCTCCCATCCACCGAAACCAGCACTCCGCAGGAGTCCGGGCAGTCGTGGGAACACACCGCATGAACAATTCGAAAGGGAGAGGAAGGGCCAGCCGCCGCCATGCTGCCATTGTAAGCTGAGTGCGGAGATATCCTCATGCATCGATTCCTCCTGATTCCTTTCCTGATTCTGGCCTTATTCTCCGTGTCGGGCGCTCACCTCGCAGGCGCACAGCCGACGAACGAGGAAGCCACGATCCGGAACGTGATGACAGCCCAGGTAGCGGCCTGGAACCGCGGCGACATTCCCGCCTTCATGCAGGCCTACGAGAACTCACCGGAGACCACCTTCATCGGCGCCACCCTGCGCAAGGGCTACGCGCCCATCCTCGCTCACTACCTCAAGGCCTACTCCAGCCCGGAACAGATGGGTACGCTGAGCTTCGGCGACCTCGAGGTGCGGCTGCTGCCCGGCTCCTGCGGCCAGACCGAGTTGGCTGTCGTCACCGGCGCCTTCCACCTGGAGCGCAAAGCCAAGGGTGAGGCCAAGAAAGACGACGGCATCTTCTCTCTGGTCTGGCGCAAGGGGCCACAGGGCTGGAAGATCCTGGTCGACCACACCAGCTGACGCCGGCTAAAGCCCGGCTTTCTCTGAACATTCGAGGTATCGACCCGCAACAAGCTGCGCGCCGCTGTGTTCCAATCTTCAAGACTCCATGCGTCACAAGAACGGAACGGAATCATGAGCAAGTCCATGTTCTTCGCCGGCATCTCCTTCCCAAAGATCCCCACGTTTGCTTTCCTGGGCCTCGCCCCGTTGCTGCTGACCGGATGCGCAGCGCTGCAGGTTCGTATGGGGACGAGGGTCTATCTGGCCAAAACGCCGGTTGTGGCCATGAGTGTGAGGCAAGCAGGAGAGCCCGGCATCGCGCCCGGCCAGAAAGCCGCCCTGGTGGTGGAGTTCCCCCAGCCAGACGGCAACAGGCTGTTTACCGAAGGCGCCGCGCAGGGCAAGGTGATGTGGAGAGAGTTGGAAGTCATCTCTACCGTAGTCACCGCCAATCAAAAAGGTACCGTCACTCTGCCCGAAGATCCCCGCCTCAGCGACGGAAAAATGCCGCACGTCACGGTGACCGTGCCCAGCCATCCGGAGTTGCGCGCCGAACTCGACATCCCCCTGCGCTACGACCGCAGCTATTCTCTGGATTTCAACGCATCCAACGGCGCCAAGGGCTTCGACGGATCCAGCGGTACAGACGGCGCCGGCGGGTCGACGGGCTCCATGGACCCCGAGCACCCCTCCGCGGGCGGAAACGGCTCCAATGGAGGCAATGGCGGAGACGGGCAGAACGGCTGGCCCGGTGGAGATGCCCCTGACGTTGAGATTCAGGTTGCCTTCAGGCCGGGACCCCATCCGCTGCTGCAAAGCGTGGTGCTGGTTGGCAGGCAGAAGGATTTCTTTCTGATCGACCCGCAGGGCGGAGCACTGACCGTAACCGCGGATGGGGGCAGTGGCGGCGCGGGTGGCACAGGCGGGCGTGCCGGCAGAGGCGGTTCAGGCGGCATCGGAAGCCCGAACGGCTCCAGCGGGCTTGACGGCCGCAGCGGCTCAGACGGATCCAGAGGCCGCGACGGCCATGGCGGAAGCATCACCGTGGTCTACGACCCGCAAGCAAAGCCCTATTTGAGCGCGTTGCATCTCTCCAGCCGCAACGGCCCTCACCCGGCATTCATCGAAAAGCCCATGGCGCCCTTGTGGTGACGCTCCGAATCGCAGCTCGCCGATCGGGCCAGTCCAGACCGCAAATCCCTGCGGTACACTGGTGTCCTTATGACTAGCTGCCTCTTCTGCAAGATTGTTGAAGGAAGCATCCCCTCGACGCCCGTCTACCAGGACGAACTTTGCTATGCCTTCGCGGACATCCACCCGCAAGCGCCGGTGCATGTGCTGGTCGTCCCCCGCGAGCATATCGTGTCGCTAGCCGACGCCAACGAGGACGACCGTCCGCTGCTGGGCCACCTGGTGTGGGCGGCCTCGGAAATTGCCCGCGCCAAGGGCCTTTCCAAGGGCTATCGCCTGGTATTCAACACCGGCGAAGACGGCGGCCAGACCGTGGAACATCTCCACGTCCACCTGCTCGGCGGCCGCTCGCTCACCTGGCCTCCGGGATAGCCGAAACCCGCATCCCTCGTCCCACGCAAGAAAGGCGTCCCCGAGCGGGAACGCCCTTCCTGCATCACCTACGGTCCAACGTTATAGGGGTTGTTGCGCGTAGTCTTCTTCTTCTTCCAGCCCGTACCGGCGGAGAAGATTGGGCAGGCTCTGCGAGAACGCCGAGCGCGGCATCACCGTGTCGCAACCCGCCTCGATCGCCTTCATCTTCAAGTCTCCCTGCAGATGATTCAGGAATCCAATAATCGAGGTCGCCTTCTTCAGCTTGGATTTCAACTTGGGGATCAGGGTAATCGGCTTGGCGTTCAGGTTGTTCAGATCGAAGACCACCAGCCCGGGCCGTTCAGCCTCGGGCAGATCGGTAATCTTGGCCACCGACTCTTTGTCGCCCTTGACGAATTCCACCTTGACGCCAAGCTTGCGCGCCGTCTCCTGGATCTTGGCCAGGAAGAACAGATCCTCGATGAAGCAGAAGATGCGCGTGGGCGCGTTTTCTTTCACCGGAATCGTCGGTTGGGGTGTGAAGTTGTCCTGATAGTGGCTGCTGTGCCCGTTGCTGCCCATCTGAATGGTCGAGGGCGGCCCATCGGCGACATTGCCGTTCACGATGCGGTAGCTGTGGTCCATGGGACCGACAAATTCGCGCGGGCCCTTCTGGCGGGTCTTGCGCTTGGCGGCTCCACCGTTTCCGGGACCGGGTCCCTGGGCGCTACCCTGCGCGGCATAGCTCGCGTTATTGCCCGGCTGAGCGGCGGGCGCCGAACCCTTGGTGAAGAATTTCTTCTTCTTTCGCCCTTGCCCCTGCTGGCCTTGATGAGCCGCGCGTGTCGGGGCCGCCTTGGCTTCCACTACCGGTGGCGGAGGCGCTGGCTGCGCGGGCGCTGGCGGTGCGCTTGCGCCTTGCTGCTGTACGGGGGCTGTGCCGGCCTGGCTGGTTTTGTTCTTGCGGCGGCGCCGACGGCGCCGATGCCCTTGCGACTGCGCCGGACCATTGGCCGGTGCTGGCCCCAGTTCGGTCTGGGGCTGCGTCGATTCTGTCGTCATGCTTGTACTTCCTGGCACTTTGCAATCGATTGCATCGCGCTTCCATTGCGCTGACATCGCGCGTCTACTTCCAGCTATCTCTAGCCGGGTCTTGAATTTGGCTGCGCCAACCGCGTGTCCGGAATGGAGCGGGGAACGCGACTCTTGAGCGCTCATTCATCGCGTGCTCCAAAAAACCGCAAGGGAAGCGGAGCTTCAGCACGCAATTTCAAAGATTCCTAGGGTCCTTGCCACTCTCTACACAGGAGCCTTCGCTGCGCTCCCTCCGCTTGCAGAAGCCCGGGTCGGGTTCTTGACCGGAGTTTGTACGGTGCGGCCTTTACTTTCCTCAGATAATGCCAATTCCTATGGGAGCTATCGACGCGCAAACAGTCTGGCAATGAATGAAGTGGTCGGCGATGCTTCCTTGCTTGGCGGCGAGCTTGCTCTGCCCGTTCCCGGGTGGCCCGCGTCAGCCGCTTTATAGGCAACTCTGATACTACAGCGAAGCTTTCCACCTTGCAAGAGCACTTCTGCTCTCTTCGATGCACAATCGATGACCAACGTCACGGCAAACGCGCAAACGCCGCTTCCGGAGAAGCGGCGTTTGGGATTCGGTGCTGGTCACTGGCCTCCAGCTAACTAATGGGCGGTGGTTGTTTCCACCGCGCCTTTCGCAGGCTTCCCGGCCGATTTTCCCCTTTTGTGGGGCCGCTACGTAGGCGGAGGCTCTTGCCGGGCGTCTGCTGTTCTGGGGCGGTCACATTTTCTGCCGCCGGATCGATCACTGGCACCCTCTATATAGCAATCGGAGCGCCATTCCGATTTTCGTTTTTTATCAACAGGTTACGACGGTACCGCAGATGTGCTTTTTCTGGAATCGCATAGTCCAGTTCGACCTATCTTCTAAAAACCATAGAAACGCCCTCAGCTTTGGCAACGCGGACAGTAGTGCGTACCCCTGCCCCCCACCACAATCCGCCGAATCGGCGTCCCGCACTGACGGCAGGGCAAACCAGTGCGCAGGTAGACGCAATGTTCCAGTTGGAAGAAGCCGCGCACCCCGTCGGCGTCCACGTAATCCGATACCGAAGAGCCACCCAGCCGGATGGCGTGTTCCAGCACCGAGCGCAGCGACTCCCGCAGTCGCCCAAACTCTGCACGGCTCAGCCGGCCTGCCGCCTTGCGGGGACGAATCCCGGCCCGAAAGAGGCTCTCGTCCGCATAGATGTTTCCCACCCCTGCCAGCAATGTCTGATTCAGCAATGCGGCCTTTATCGCCAGTTTGCGCCCACGAAATAGCCGGGCAAAGTCTTCCTGGCCGATAACAAGTGGGTCCGCGCCAGGTCCGCTGAACCCGCTGGTCTGGTCCAGGGCGCGAAACTCCAGTCGCCCGAACCGGCGGGGGTCTACAAACCGCACCTCCCGACCACTGGCCAGGCTAAGCCGTGCGTGGGTATGCGGAGCCAGCGGGCCATCCGGTGTGGTCACCAGCAGGCGCCCGGTCATCCCCAAATGCACGATCCACTGCGCCTGCGGCACAGCTTCCCGAGCGTTCGAAGAGACGGTTCCTGCTGTCGGGTTGTCCTCGATGGGCCCCAATTCGCAGACAATATGCTTTCCGGTCCGATGGACAGCCAGAAAAGCACGTCCTTCAAGACCTGAAGCTTGTATGCCTGGAGGCGTTTTGAATGGTTCGCGATGGGAGCCGAACCAGGCTTGCACGATGCGGTCGCCTTGGACTCGCGCATGAACTCCGCGGGCAATGGTCTCGACTTCGGGAAGCTCGGGCATACCCTATTCTAGGAGTCCGAAGGAGCGCAGAATCTCTCCCCGCGTCCCAAACCGCAGCCGGTCACCGGCCCTTTTCCGGAGAGAAATCTTCTTCCTCGGCCCCGATGGCGTAAATTGTTCCCCATTTAGCCATATAGACACACCCCAACCCCAGCCCGACCAAGAAGATGCCGACCGAGGAATACTCGATCAGATTCAGCTTTCGGTCTTCTTCCTGGGTCTGGTAGACGACGGTCCCGTGAATATTCCGGGGTGTGATGCGAAGTTCTTCCGGCACCGGGACGCGCGGGAGCCTCTCCAGGTAGCCCGTAGAGATCATGGCAGAAACAATCAATCCGCCAAGACCGGGCAGAAGGAACAAGAGCGAAAAGAATCTGAGTGGTGCCAAACGCGCGGATTTCATGCGATTGCCCCGTCCTTGTCTTCTGCTCTGACGCCAATTCGCCAGTCATGGATGCTTGAGCTTCGAGAACCTGGCCACAAACGAACTCTCGTAGCAACGCGCGTCGAACTTGTGAATCAAGAACCAGAGAGCCCTGCCCCGCGAAACGAGAGAACGGCTATGTGAGAAGACAGTATTCCGGACTACATGGCCGTCCGACAGGGTCGTTGGCTGGTTCTTGGGGAAGCCAACCCGAATACCCGATAGGCGCAGACCATATTATACACGCAGCAAAGCTGGACGCAGCATTCCTCTCCCGAGGCCGGGAAATTCATGCCGGAAAAGCCTCCGGCTTCGCTATGGGGAGGCTGTGGCTTCTTTCATTCTGCCGCTGACCTGTCTTTTTATTTGTGATCGCCGCCGTCGCGGATGCGGCTGGCCTCAAAGCTGACGATCTTCCAGTGGCCATGCGCGTCCCGAACATAAACCCGGGTGTAACGGAAACTTCCAGCAACCTCTCCTTCGCTGGTCGTGGCCTTCAAATCGGCCAGGGAAGTGACCACGGCCGTGGTCCCATAAAATCGCACTTTGCGATCCGACAATTCCAGCGTCTGCACATGGGTTCGTCCGCTGCGCAGGTTGGCCAGGGCCTGATCTTTGGTCTGCAGGGTACCGTTCGGAGTAATGGCCATATAGTCGTCGGCCAGCAGCGGTTCCATGGCTGCGGTATTCGACTTCAGAACCGCGTTTCGCCAGGCATCTTCGAGTTGGTCGATCTCGTGGCGGCTCTCGTGCTTCTGGGCCCGGGGCAATCCCGAATGGGCTGTCTCCGAAGGCGTTTGAGCAATCGTGCCGACCCCGGCCGCGAGTGCCGGAAACAGCAGAAGCCCAATCGCAATTCGGCCCTTCACGCGTGAGAGAGATGTATTCGCAGAAACCGGCATAGGCGTCTCGCATCGTAGCTCGATACGCCCTTGCCGGTCAATGGACTGCCATATTTCTCCGTTTTACCAGGAACTCGCGGGCAGAAAACCGGCAAAGACCTAAACCAGTGCGACCAGATCTTCCCTGGTCCGCTCCCGCATCTTCTGATAGAGGCCGGCAACGGCATACTTCTTGAAATGCGCGCTCTGTCCGTGTGCTTCAAGCGCCCCGGCGTCGCGATACTGTTCATAGATCAGGACCGTATCGGGTTCGCCCTGCACCTGGTGCGGTATGTAGCTCACGCACCCCGGTTCCTGACGCGAGGCCAAGGTAAGTTGGCGCAGAATCTCCGCCACATCGGCACGATCTTCGGGGGCAAACTTCAGCCGAACAAGAAAGCTGACCATATCGCTCGTTTCGCTCCTGCCCAGTGTAGAGGTGCACTCCGGGCGCGTATCAAGTTTAGCTGTGAATCTCGTTCAAGGCTGCGGCGAATGCAGGCAAGACCATAGTCTGATCGCGATCCGGCCCGGTTGAAACCATGCCGATCTGTGCCCCGCTCTCCCGCTCCTGGAACTTCAAATACTCCTGCGCCGCCAGCGGCAGCTTGTCAAACTCCGTGATGCCTTCGGTAGACGTCTGCCAGCCCTTCAGCGTCGTATAGCGCGGCTTCATCCGCTCCAGCCCTTGCACATCGGCCGGAATCTCGTCCGTCACCTTGCCATCGATCTCGTAACCCACGCAAATCGGAATCTCCGCCAACTCGTCCAGCACATCGAGCTTGGTGATCACCAGCCACTCCGCGCCGTTCACCTGGTTGGAGTAGCGCAGCAGCGGGATATCCAGCCAGCCGCACCGCCGGGGACGGCCCGTGACCGCGCCATATTCCTTGCCCCGCGCCCGCAGTGCTTCGCCCGTTGCATCGTGAATCTCGGTCGGAAACGGCCCTTCGCCCACGCGCGTGACATACGCCTTGGTCACAGAGATCACGGTGCCGATAGCCGTCGGCCCCACGCCAGTTCCGGTCGATGCGCCACCTGCCGTTGCCGACGAAGAAGTTACAAACGGATACGTGCCGTGGTCAATGTCCAACATGGTTCCCTGTGCGCCTTCGAACATCACGCTGCCGCCGTCGCGCAGAACCTGGTTCAGGAGCCGTCCCGTATCGCGCACAAAAGGACGCATCTGCTCGGCTGCCGCGGCATACTCGTCGAACATCTTCTCCGGGTCCAGCGGATCGGTGCCAAACAGCGCATGAGCGATGGCGTTCTTCTCACCGCACGCCGCCTCGATATGCGTCTTCAACAGATCGGGGCGCAGCAGATCCACCACGCGCAAGCCGCTGCGCGCCATCTTGTCCTCGTAGGCAGGCCCAATGCCCTTGCTGGTGGTGCCGATCTTCTGCCGTCCCGGCGCACATTCCGCCGCCAGCTCGATCATGCGATGGTAGGGCAAGATCACCTGCGCCCGGTTCGACACAAAAAGCTGCTCGTCGACGCCCACACCAAGCTTGCGCAACCGATCCACTTCGCTCAGGAAGGCCATGGGGTCCAGCACCACCCCATTGCCGATGACGCCCTTGCATCCGGGACGCAAAACGCCGCAGGGAATCAGTTGCAGCACGAACTTCTGCCCGCCGATGATGACCGTGTGGCCGGCATTGTGCCCACCCGCATAGCGCGCCACCGCGGAGAACCGCTCGCTGAGCACATCCACAATCTTTCCCTTGCCCTCATCGCCCCACTGGGCGCCGAGCACTACCGCCGTCTTCGCTCGCATATCGTCCGTTCTCCGAAGCTGTCTCTCGATGCGGATACCCCGGCGCCGGCGCCTCGCTCTCGAGAACGCACAACTCCCATGGGCTGAAACCTGTAGGCGCACGCCATCCCGGGCCTGCAACCTTTCCGATGATAAACCCTATGTCCATTTTGCCCCGGTTTGCCTGTAATCCCAAGTCCTTCCTTGGTTTTCCCGCGGTGTGGTACACGGCGTCACCTCTTGGCGGCGGCCTCGCTGTTAACCAAACGCCTGCCGCGTTCGTTGTATGTGCAGTAGAGGTTCAACCCCCTGCTTCCTGTGAGAGGAAATGCCCATGCCCAACGACCGCCGCATCCTGCCCTCTATTCTTCGTTCCATCGCCATCCCGGCGATCCTGTTCGCCGCCCTTGCCGCCGCACAAACCAAGCCCAGTGCCCCGGCGCCGGCCGGCAGCCCGGCTTCCGAGCAGGATCTGGCCGCTACCCAGGAAACGCTCTTGAAACTGCTGCGCATCAGCCCCACCCTCACCTCGGTCGTGGAGCACGATCCCTCCCTGCTTTCCAACCAGGAGTACGTCCAGCGCAATAACCCCGAACTGGCCCAGTTTCTGGTCAGTCATCCCGAGATCGCCCGCAACCCCGAGTTCTACCTGTTCACCAACATCGGGACTGAAAACGGTCGCCGCGACAAGGCGTTGCAACGCGCCGTCTGGCCGGAGTTGGTCCAAGGCCAGCTTGGCCGCCCGGCCTCGGAAGAATTCATCAGCGATATGCCCCCCGTATTGGCAGTTATCGGCCTCATGGCGGCTCTGGTCTGGCTCATTCGCCAATTCATGCTCAATCGACGCTGGTCACGCATCTTCAAGTTGCAGAGTGAAGTCCATGGCAAGCTGATCGACCGGTTCACCTCCAGCCAGGAACTCGCCCTCTACATGGATTCGGAAGCCGGCAAGCGCTTCCTCGAGGCCGCGCCGATTCCCATGGGCTTCGAGCCGGAACAACAAGTCCCCAACGCCCTGGCCCGCGTCCTCGCCCCGCTCCAGATCGGCATTGTGATGGTGCTGCTCGGCATCGGCCTGCTGGCCTTGCGGAAAGTCTCGCCGGGCCTGAACGTCCCCATGCTCGTCCTGGGCACCGTCGTTGCGATGCCGGGCCTTGGATTTATCATCTCTGCGGGAATTACCTGGCTACTTGCCGGACGCCTCGGCCTGATGCCTGCCCTAACTTCCAGCAAGCCGGCAGTCCCCTTCGATACGCAGGATCGGCAGTAAGACAGGGCCGGCAGTGAGTTGGAAGGGCGCCGAACGTGGGAAAGAAGCGCATGACCTGGGAATCGATTCTTCCGAATGTGTTCACCGGCGACGCGTCGCGGGCGGCAGCGCCGCCCATGGATAGCGATGCGTTCGCCGGGTTCTACGAGCGTTCGGCGCGATCCCTCTGGGCCTATCTGGTGCGCGTGTCCGGCGACCCCGCGCTAGCCGACGATCTGATGCAGGAGAGCTATGTGCGCCTGCTCTGCGCCAGCCTGCCCGACCACGGCGAAGTCGCGGCCCGCCGCTATCTCTTCCGCATTGCCACTAATCTGCTGCGGGACAACTGGCGCCGTCCCCGGCCTGCGTCCCTCGAAGAGATCCCCGAAGAGTTTTTCGCCGCGCCCGCATCCGGCGAGTCCGATGCGCAAGCGATCCTGGGCCCGGCTCTTGCCCTGATGCGCCCCAGAGACCGCCAATTGCTTTGGTTGGCCTACGCCGAGGGCTACAGCCACCGGGAGATCGCGGAAGTCACTGGGCTCGCCGGTGCCGGCATCCGTCTGCTGCTGTTCCGGGCCAGGCGCAAGATCGCCGTACTGCTGCGCGCCCGGAATCCGAAAGGCGAAAAAGACCTATGACTCTGACCTCATGCTCCCGCGAGAAGGATGTCACAGAATTGCTGGCCCTGGGCGCCTGGCCGCGGGCCTGCCCCCCTGAGTTGCGCGCCCACCTCGACACCTGCCACTCGTGCCGCGAACTGGTGCTGGTTACCGCTGCCTTCAAGAGATCGCGCGCGCAAACGGCCGCCGCAGCCCGGCTAGCTTCTCCCGGAGCATTATGGTGGCGAGCCCAGTTCCGCTGCCGCCAAGCCGCCGTCGAACGAGTCGGCAAGCCCATCCTCGGCGCTCAGATTTTCGCGCTGACTCTTTATTTCCTGGCCGCCGTAACGGTTGTCGTGACCCAGGCAAAACACGGAATTCACTGGCTCGGTTTGTTTGAGAAGATGCCACAGTTTTCCAGCGTGAGCCTGCAGAGTTTGTGGCCCGCGAACCTCTTCATTTCAGGCGTGAGCCCGTCGATCCTGATTCCCATTGTTGGCACCCTCATCCTGCTCAGCGGCGCGCTCGTCTATCTTGTCGCGGAGAGGCAATAAGCGAAGCATCGGACTGGCTTGAATAGATAGGGAGATCGGGTGCCCCAGGTCCCGATTCTGGGACCTGGGAAACCACAGCGCTTCACCCTCATTGAAGGTCGAGTCCCTATTCCAACATGGAGAATTCCCTCACCACCGACCGTCTTCTCCTCCGCCGTTGGCACCCCTCCGACCGGATTCCGTTTCAGGCGATCAACGCCAATCCGCGAGTCATGGAATTCATGCCTGCACCCCTCAACACGCAAGCCTCCGACGACCTCGCCGACTACATCGAGCTACATTTTGAGCGGCACGGCTTCGGAGTGTTCGCCGCAGAAACCCTCGCGGAGAGGGCGTTCATCGGCTACATCGGACTGCACTTCCCCACCTTTGAAGCCCATTTCACACCGGCCGTCGAAATCGGCTGGCGGCTGGCCTTCGACTTCTGGGGCCGCGGCCTGGCAACCGAGGGCGCCGGTGCCGTTCTCCGCCATGCGTTCGAGACTTTGGCCTTGCCCAGTCTGGTCTCCTTTACCGTTCCAAACAACCTGCGCTCCCGCCGCGTCATGGAGAAGCTCGGTATGGTCCACGATCCGGCCGAGGACTTCGACCATCCCATGCTCCCGCCGGGTCATCCCCTCCGCCGCCACGTCCTCTACCGGACTTGGCGCAACTCTTCAAGCAGCCTCTGAATCCCTCTTTCCTATCGGCAAGACCCGGGATACACTGCTGGCGAAGGGCCCATCCCAATTCGAGGAAGACACCCATGCCGACCCTCCCCTCCGTCATGGCCGATTTGGAAAGCAAAGGCAGCGAACAAACCCGCAAGATCTATGCGCGCCATGGCATGGACCCGACGCGCATTTTCGGTGTGAGCGTTGCCAATCTGAAGGGAATCGCCAAAACCATCAAGGGCCAGCAGACCTTGGCCTGCGAGCTCTACGCCACGGGCAATATGGACGCCATGTACCTGGCCGGAATTGTGGCCGACGGCGCGAAACTGACCAAAGCGCAGTTGAACGGCTGGGCCGAAGCCGCCGCTGGGCACCAGATGATCTCCGAGTACACGGTGCCCTGGATGACGGTCGACCATCCCAACGGCCGCGAACTGGCATTGGCCTGGATCAAGTCGAAGAAGGAGCATATCGCCGCGGCCGGCTGGGCAGCCTACGCAGGTCTGGTTTCGCTGCAACCCGACGACAAGCTCGATCTGCAAGAAATCCAGAGCCTGCTCGAGGCCGTGGTCAAGGGAATCCATGCTGCTCCCAACCGGGTTCGCTATACCATGAACAGCTTTGTCATCGCGGTGGGCAGCTATGTGAAGCCGCTCCATGAACATGCCAAGGCCGTGGCCCGCCAGATCGGCGCCGTTTCCGTCAACATGGGAGAGACGGCCTGCAAGGTGCCGCTGGCGACCGAGTACATTGAGAAGGTCGAAGCCGCTGGCCGCCTGGGCCAGAAGAAGAAAACCATCCGCTGCTGAAGGGCAGGGGTTAGGGCCAGGAGTCAGGGGTTAGGAACCGAAGGCTGGCCGCGTGGATTCCCACCCTCTCACAGCGAGAAGCAAGAGGATGGGGCACGGAGCCCTCGATTGTCGGCAGCATCGGGTTGAGCACCGCCGGACCTCGCCTGTGGGCGGGTCGCAGTTTGCCAAGAAAGGCATGTTCCATCTTGCGGACTACTGGTGGTGATGATGGTAATGGTGATGGTGGTGATGTCCGTGGACTACTACAACCACCTGCGCCTGCGCCGCATAAGGCAATGCGAGGCAGAAAAGGAGAGCCGTACCAAGCCAGAATTTCTTCATGACCTATTGTGTTCCGCGACGCACAAATGCGCAGAGCTACATTGATCTGCGCGATTCATTTCGCTTCAGAAGGCAAGAACTTCACGCGATTCGACCATTGGAGAGAGCAATTCACTGACCTTTCCCAGGAGCCTCATGAACCGTTGCATCGCCCTGCTTCGCGCAGTCAATGTCGGCGGGACCGGCAAACTCCCCATGGCCGTCTTCCGCAAGCTGCTCGCTGACCTTGGCTATACGAACATCGAGACCTACATCCAAAGCGGCAACGCGGTTTTCGACACCCCCTGCCTGCCGGCCGAATCGGCCCTGGCCATCGCCGCTGCCCTTCAACCGCTGCTGGGCAGCGCCGCTGCGGTTCTGGTCAGGACTCACGAGCAATTGGGGCGCGTCATTGCCGCCAATCCATTCGTTGCCGAGGCTGCGGCCGAAGGCGGTCGCGTCCACGCCGTGTTTCTCTCCGCCACTCCCGCGTTAGCCGCAGTTCCCGGCCTTTCCGGAATCCCTGTCCGCCGGGAGCGCTTCCATATCGCGGAAGACACGCTCTACCTTCACCTGCCCGACGGCGCGGCGGACACCAAATTCACCGCCAAGGCCATCGAGCGGCTCCTCGGGGTTACTACTACCACCCGCAACTGGAACACCGTCCTGAAACTCCACGCCATGTCCAAGCGATAGCTGTCACCTACCAGCCTCTGCAATCTTGCCAGCTCCGCTAACCGGCGCCAACCCCGCTGCCTTGCTGACTCGCTAACCTGCCGACTCCCCGCCCCTCAGCACCGCATCCGCGATCCGTGCCGCCTCGACCGCCGGTCGCACAGAATGCACCCGAACCATCGACGCGCCTTCCAGAATGGCCGTTACCATCGCAGCCAGGCTGGCAGCCTCGCGAGCCTCGACCGGGGCGCTTCGGCCGTCGTGCAACTTTGCCAGCGTATGGCCCAGAAACGACTTGCGGCTGACTCCGGCCAGCAGCGGCCGGCCCAATCGAAGCAACTCCCCCTGCCGGGCCAGTAGATCGTAGTTCTCGTCCAGACGCTTGCCAAAGCCGTATCCGGGATCGAGCACGATGGCATCGGGGCCCACCCCTGCCAACCAAGCCGCCGACAGGCTATGCTCCAGTCCGGCCTTGACCGCTTCAAGCAACTCGTTCGGTCTAAGACGGGGTTGCGACTTCCACTCTTCCGGCCGCCCGCGGGTGTGCATCAGCACCACGCCGCACCCGGCATCCGCGCAAACCTGCGCCATCGCTTCGTCCCAGCCGAACCCGCTCACATCGTTCACAATCTCTGCCCCAGCCCCGCACGCAGCCTGCGCCGTCGATGCCTTGTAGGTATCCACGGACAGAAGGGCATTGGGCCGCACTTTCAGAATCCCTTCAACCACCGGCAACAGCCGCGCCTGTTCCTGGTCCGCGCTCACTTCCGGAGCCGCCGCTGAACCCTCGGCTCCGCCCGCGCGCGATCCCGGCCGCGTGCTCTCCGCGCCCAGATCCAGCAGGTCGGCGCCTTCATCCAGCAAGCTGAGCCCATGAGCAATCGCCGCTGCCGGATCGAAGAACCGCCCCCCGTCGCTGAACGAATCCGGAGTGATATTCACCACTCCGATCACCATCGTCCGGCGCCCCAATTCCAGCGTGCGGCTGCGCAGCTTCCAAGGCAAAATCCGTCGTGTCAATGGAGCCATTATCGTGCCGATCTCCCTCGCAAATCGCGCCGGTTCATCGCGAACCGGGCGCTTCCGCATTTGGCGGTACTTTCCTAACCGATGGTACGCCGCAGCTCCCATCGCACCTGCTACACTCCGCTCATGAAAGCCTCGCGGGGATTCCTGCTCCCTCTATTGGCCGCCACTTTGGCGGTGTCTGGACTGGCGGCCCAGGCGCCGGCCGGCGCCACCAAGCCACCCGTCCACCGCGCCGCGCCTAAAGCACAAATTGCCGACCGGATTCAGGCTATTCTCGCCGAGCCCGCCCTCAGTCACGCCCAGTTCGGAATCAGCGTCGCCACCCTGGACAACCAGACCGTCTATGCGCTGAACGAAGGCAAGATGTTTTTGCCGGCTTCCAACGCCAAACTGGCCACAACTGCGGCTGCCTTTGCCCTGCTTCCTGTAAACACCTTGGTTTGGACTACCAATGTTGTGACTGCAAGCCCGCTCGACAACGATGGCGTCCTGCACGGGGATCTCATTTTGCTCGGCGCCGGCGACCCCACCTTGAGCGCCAGGCATTATCCCTATCGTCCCCCGGCTACGCCCGCGTCTTCCGGCGTCGCCACAACTCCGAGCGAGGCCGAGCCGCCGCCCAACCCCATGGCGCCGCTCGATCTCCTGGCCGAACAGGTGCTGCAGGCCGGTGTGCGCAAGGTGGAGGGCAGTGTTGTCGGAGATGACTCCTTCTTTCTCGACGAGCCTTTCGGCCTGGGCTGGAATTGGGACGATCTGCAATGGAGCGACGGCGCGCCTGTCTCTGCCCTCAGCTTCAACGACAACGTCGTCCAACTCACCGTCGCGCCGGACTCCGCCGCCCCCTCCGCTACAAACGCAACCTGGCTGCCCAAGGTGGATTACTACACGCTGGATAACTCCGTGACTCCGGCGCCGGTTGGCGAAGATCCGCATTTCGGCCTGGAGCGCCGCCCGGGAAGCCTCATGGTCCGCGCCTGGGGCACGGTGCCGGCAATCGGCTTCCATGCCGGGCTGGCGATTGACGATCCGGCCCAGTTCGCCGCTGCGGCATTCATCGTGGCGTTGCAGTCGCGCGGAATTGCCGTCACCGAAGGGGCGACGGCGCGCCACAAATACCCCCTAGGGACGCTGAAGTTTGCCGACGAGCGAGCTCTGCCGCTCAAGCTCGTTCCCACCACTCTCTCCTCAATCGCCGCCCCCGTCGACGGCCGGAGGGTGCTGGCGAGCCACACGTCGGTCCCAGTGGGCCAAGACATTACCGTCGTCAACAAGGTCAGCCAGAACCTGCACGCGGAGCTGCTGCTTCGCCTGCTTGCCAAGGCCTACGGAACCGACGGCAGCTTCGCCCAAGGCACGCGCGTGGTCCGCCAGTTCCTGCTCGGCGCCGGCGTAAGCGATGCGGATTTCTTCCTCTTCGACGGCTCCGGCATGAGTCCCTACGACCAGATTGCTCCGCGCGCACTCACCCGCCTATTGACCTTCGCCTCCGCCCAGCCGTGGGGCCCGGCCTGGCGGGAGACGTTTCCGATCGCGGGAGTCGACGGAACTCTGACCAATCGCTTCAAAAACTCTCCGCTCAAAGGCCGCATCTGGGCAAAAACCGGGACCCATAGCGAGGCAAACTCCCTCTCCGGCTACGTCACTGCGGCAAGCGGCAAAACCCTGGCCTTCTCCATCCTGGTCAACGACCACCGTCCCGGCAGTCAGGCCGAAGTCCAGGCCATCGATCGCATCCTTGAGGCTATAGCCGCGGGGGAGTAACAAGGTATCATCGGACCCAGATGCGTACTCGTCCCCTCGCTGTTTCCCTCATCTTGATGGGCCTCGCTGGATCGACGGCGGCCCTCGTGGCCGGCTGCCGCTCGCTCCCCGCCTCAAAGCCCGAGGCGCTCTGGACCGTTGAAGAGGCTCGCGGTGCGCAAGTGTTTCACCAGAAATGCGCCAAATGCCACTACCCCACCAACACCCACAGCCTGCACGGGCCGGGGCTGCAGGCGATTACCAAGGTCAAGGCCATGCCTTCCGGCGCGCCGCCCACCGATGAGAGGCTCACCACCGTGATTCTGCGCGGGCGCAACATGATGCCTGCCACACAACTCACCGACGACCAGCTTCAGGACCTGATGGCCTACCTGCGCACGCTATGAACGAAGAATCTGCTGCAAAAAAGATCGAGAAACCCGACACACAAACGAGGCAGCAAGCCCTGTTGGCTTTGCCCGGCCTCATGGCTATCAGCCTTTACCTGCTGCTTTTGTCCGGTGTCATCATCCTGGGCGTGAGCGCCGGCCGGCATTACCCGCCGTTCTTCCTGATCTTTGCGGCGGCCTTCATCGCCGCCAGCGGAGGCATGTTGCGCCTGCTGCGCTGGGCCTGGTCGCTGGCCCTGTCGGCGGTCTTGCTGCTGGCGATCTATAACCTGTGGATCTTTTCCAGCGAACATCAGGCCCCCGGCCTGGTGCAGGGGCTGCTCAACCTGGTCTTCTTCCTCTACCTGATCAGGCCCGAGGTACGCGAGCATCTGCGGTAAGCTACCACAGAACCTTGCAGACACCGGCGTCGCGGATATGCGCGTCGCGGGTAATCAGTACACACTCTTCAACAATGGCGGTTCCTGCGATGAGCCGATCGATCGGGTCGCCATGAAATGGAGCCGAAAGCTGTCCTGCGCAAACCGCGATTGCGGGTGTGAGTGGAACCAACACCAATCTGCTTTGGATGGCCGCAACAAAAGCCTCAGTTGTGGAATTCATCGCCAAACGCTTTTTGCGCGCGGCATAGGCAATCTCGTACAGCGAAACTGGCGAAATGGCCAGATCTTCTCCCGAGATCCGGGCCCCCAGGATCGCCTTTCTGGCTGCCACTGACAATCGATCGGGGGACAGCATCAGCCAAATCACGACGTGCGTATCAAGCAGGATCATTCCGATGGCCCAAGATCGAAGCCGCGCCACTTGTCCTCGAACATTCGGTCCCATTCCTCGTCGGTGAATTCCGACGAGACAATGTCCCCGTCGATTGTGGCCATATGGCGCAAGCACCCGAAGATCTCCTCCGGCCGCTCTTTGGGCGTTCCCTCGAGGATCGACACGATCCGCGCCAGCGGTTTGCCCCGCTTGGTAATCAGCACAGGTTCCCCGGTGGCATTCACTTCGGCCATGACGGCCAGGCATTTGGCTTTGAATTCCCCGGCTGCGATAGTCCGCATAGAATTGCCCCCTATCCAAGAACGGTCCCGACTATGGTCATTTTACCATGGTCATGAGGGGGATGAGAAAGTCGCACGCTGCGACTCTCTATCGTCTTGGCTCGAACATCGATTGGAGCAAGTTGTGCGAGTCCTCGCAAGAGGAGACGGTTTATGATCGCAGCGTGAGCATGATTCCTGTCCTCGTCCTCGGGTTTGGTTTCGGTATCCTTGCGCTGTTTTTCCGCAATGCCTGGCGAAGGTATAACCCGAAAGGGTTTGCCTACTTCTGCCTGGCGTTAGCCGCAATGGGCACCATGGGTTTTGTCGGCAGCCTGGCCACCACGCCCTCTTCGGCGCCGCGCGTCACCGTGACCGGGAAGTGTCAGGGTTTCCAGAGGATTGCGGGCAAGGGTCATGCACATTACGAGTTCGCAGTTGTGGTTCCGGGCGGAGCAACCGTGCCGTTGCAAACGCCCATCGCCCCTCCGCCTCGCAACAGGGTTCAGACAAGCATCCCGGACGGAGCTACGGTTGAGGTCACTTATCTGGATGAAAAGCCGGCCGGGAGCTTGCCGCGTGCCATCGGAATCAATATCCTCTCGGGCGAGTTCAGCGGCTGGCATCGTTCCATCGACGCCAACTGGCTGGGTGCCTGGCTGGCTTTCCCAATCGGAGTAGCCTTGTTCGCCTATTGCATGTTTCGCGCCCTGGTGAACCGCCGGCAGCCTTTCTTCGTCCGCGCCAATCAACCGCCGGCGACAGCCGACCTCCCTCTCAAGTAACAACCACGCCGTGTTTTATGGCTTTCCAGGCAGTCGACTCGAGCCAGTGACCTCTATCCGGCGTTTTTGAAGGCCCGGTACAATAACCCCATGATGGATCTCGTCCAGATCGAGCCTGCGCGCAAAACGCCCGCCCCCAAGCCGGAGTGGCTCAAGGCGCGCGCTCCGGTGGGCGAGAACTACCACGACCTGAAGCGCCTGGCGCGCTCCCTGGCGCTGAACACCGTATGCGAGAGCGCCCACTGCCCCAACATCGGCGAGTGCTGGCACCACAAGACGGCGACCTTCATGATGCTGGGCAACCTATGCACCCGGCGCTGCGGCTTCTGCGCCGTGCCCAAAGGCCGCCCCGCGCCCATCGACTTTGACGAGCCCCGCCGCGTCGCTGAAGCCGTGGCGGCCCTGGGCCTGGAATATGCCGTCATTACCAGCGTGAACCGCGACGACGATTTGCAGGGTGGCGCCCGCGCCTTTGCCCAGGTGATCGAAGAGATCCGCAGCCAATCTCCCAACTGCCTGGTCGAGGTGCTGATTCCCGACTTCCAGGGCAACCAGCAGGCTATCCGCACCGTGGTCGAAGCGCGGCCCGGCGTGTTGAACCACAATACCGAATCGGTGCCGAGGCTTTATCGCGTGGTGCGCTCCGGCGCCCGCTACCAGCGCACCTTGGATTTGCTGCGCTACGCCAAGGAACTGCGCCCCGAAGGCGTGACCAAATCCGGTGTGATGGTGGGCCTTGGGGAAGAGACCTCGGAACTTCTCCAGGTCTTCCGCGATCTGGCTGCCGTTCACTGCGACATTCTCACCATCGGTCAATATCTGCGCCCTTCCCGCGATCACCTGCCCATGGCCCGCCTTTACACGCCCAGAGAGTTTGCGGAGTTGAAGAGCGAAGCGCTCAACATGGGTTTTCGCCACGTCGAGTCCGGCCCGCTGGTCCGCTCCAGCTACCACGCGCACGAACAAGCCGCTTCAACCGGGCTGACGTCGCTTCAAAATCATCTGTAATTTGTATCGAAGCTGCCTGGAGCCTGCAAATACCTTCTCCAAGGTGAGTCTATTTTGGAGTGCCCGCAAGGCGAAATATGGAACAAATCTGCTCTGGAAATGCCCCTTGTCAAGAAGAAAGGTTTTGCACTCCCAGGCCCCTGAGCAGGGCCGGGGAGTGCGGTTGTTAGAAAACCAGTTTCAGAGCCATTTGCAGCTCGCGGCTGGGGTAGTAGGAACTGATTACGCCATAGCTGGCATCGCCGTCGTTGCTGTCGGGAGCCTGCGCGTTCGAGCGATTCAGGACGTTGAAGGCCTCGGCGCGGAACTCCAGCCCGATCTTTTCAAAGCCCAGGGGAAAGCGTTTGTGCAGGCCGAGATCGAGATCGGCGAATCCCGGCGCGCGTGCCACGTTGCGCGGGGCGTTGCCGAACGGCGTATTGGCCGCAGTGGGAATCGACACGGCGTTCGGGTCAAGGTAGGCATACTGGCCCGGCGAACCACCGACGGCGGTCTGCTTGCTCTTGTCCAGGACCGGGTTCCCGCTCAAATTAGGACGGTACAGGAAGCTGGTCAAGGTGCTGACTTGCTGCGCCGTAGCTTCCGAGTAAGTCAGGTTGATGGGTAGCCCGCTCACGAAAGTATTCAGGGCCGTCATCTGCCAATCGCTGAGCGCGAATCGCAGAGGAGCACCGGCGCGAGATCCGAAGAGCTTGTTTTCTCCATAGGGCAAATCCCAGACCACAGCTAGCGAATCGTTCAGAGGCCGGTCGTAAGCCGAGCGGGTGTAGGAGCCCTTCGGGTTATAGAGATCCACCAGTGGGCTGTCGTTGTTATCCAGTTCCTGGTCGGCGGCGGCCATATCCTGGGTATGCGACCAGGTAAAGGAGTTGGCAACATAAAGGCCGTGGCCGTAGCGCTTCTCCACCTTCGCCTCCAGGGCGTTGTAGCGCGAGACGCCCTCGTTGAACGATTCCTGAATGCCGGCGTAAGTCTTGATGGGCCGCCGCGCCTGAAGGCTGAGCGTGCCGCCGGCCGCGTTGGGCAGCGCTTCGTTATAGTCCTGCAGAATCTCTTCGTGAACCCCGTAGTTGCCCACATAGGCCAAATCGAGATAGGTGCGGTTGGCCAACTGCCGCTGCACGGAGAACTGATAGTTCTGCACATAGGCGGTCGGTGTTCTGGCCGTGTCGTACGTGGTGGTCGTCGACAAGGCGGAGTAATTCGAGGTGGAAAGGAAGTTGTTCAGGTAGCCAAGCTGTGTCGGCTGAAAGCAACTTAGAGGTGCCGCCGACGGGGAGGTGCAAACCGCCTGCGGCGAGGTCTTCGAAATTAAAGGGTATTGGGAGATGACGTTGTCCACGTTGTATGGGGCGTTTTGTGCCAGTTCGTTCACAACCGCTGCGCGCGTGAACTGCTGATAGCCGATCCCGTAAGCGGCTCGCACCACGGTCTTGGAATCCAGGCTGTAGGCCAGACCGAGCCGTGGAGCGAAGTTGAGCTTGTTGATGTGGATCAGAGCGCGATTGTAGATGGAGCCGCTGCTCGCCAGCACCAGGCCACTGGTGGGGCTGTTGACAGGGTCGAAGTTGGAGAGCTGGTTGTTGGTTTCGAAAGGCGGCGTGGCGTATTCCCAACGCAGACCCAGGTTGAGCGTGAGCTTGTTGGTGATGCGCCAGTCGTCCTGGCCATAGACGAAGTGCATGCGCTGGTTGTACTCCACCACATGGTGCGCGCTGAGTTCGTACTTGCTGCGTGCGCCGAAAAGGAAGTCGGCAAGGTTCCAGGCCTCTGCATAACTGGGGTCGGTGCCTACGGCCTTGGCCGTGCCCTCTGAGAATTTCCCACCGTACGTGTCGGCGCCGAAGACCGGCTTGAAGTTGCTGACGATCGAAGACTCGTGCAGGTATTCATAGCCGAACTTGAAACTGTGGTGGCCGTTCAGCAGGGAATAGTTGACTTTGGGATCGATAACGAACGGATTGACCACGGTCGGCAGGCTGTTGGTTCGTCCGAACTGCGTAAAACCGGTCACGGTAACGGTGTTCAAGCCACTGGCGAACGAGGGATCCGAGGGAGCGTTGGGCTCGCCTGCGGCCACCAGCATGTTGGGTTGCCCGATCGAGGTGGGGTTCTGCGCGCCGGCATTCCAGGTAAAGCCCATGCGCAAATCCAGAGCAGAGGCTGGGTTCACTTGGAATGTGTACCCGGCAGCCAGTTGCTTGTTGTTCTGGTTGATATTGCCCTTTGCGGTGGAGTAGATCGGAGCCGGGATCGGCGACGGATCGAGCGCGTTGAAGCGCCGCTGGCTATAGCGGACGAAAGCGGCCATCCGCGAAGTGATGAAGTAATCCAAGCGCGCATCGCCCTTGTCGGAGTCCTCCGTGCCCAGAGGAAACGAGGTGTAGTTGCTGCCCACGCCCGGGGTCTGCGAACTCAGCGCGCCGGTAGGCAAGTCGCCGAGAACGGTTGTGTCCAATTGGCTGATCATCGGGGTTGTCGTTCCCGGAAGCATGGTCGCCTGCAGGGCCGCGAGGGGAATGACGCCATTGCTATAAACGGCCTTGGTGTAGGGGTTGGTAATGGGAATCGGATTGCCGCTGGCATCGACAAATTTTCCTGAGGCTTGCGCTGCGGTGGGCAGAGTAGCCTGTTGCGGCGCGTGTTGAATGCGGCGGAAGCCTTCGTAATCGCCAAACAAGAAAAGCGTGTCGCGCAGGACAGGACCGCCGATGTCGGCGCCGAACTGATTCTGAATGAGCGAGGCCTTTTGGCCGTTGACCGGCGGAATCGGGCCGTTGGCGTTCAGAACCGTGTTACGCAGGTAGTTCCATGTGGCGCCGTGAATGTCGTTGGTGCCGCGGCGGGAGACTTCGTTGGCCAATCCGCCGGCCGACTGGCCGAATTCCGCGCTCTGGTTGCCGGTGGTAAAGCGGAACTCGGAGAGCGCATCGGGACTGAGCTGGATCTCCTGGTTAGAGAAGCCCAGATCGTTCAGGCTCCAGCTGTCGTTATCCAGACCGTCGAGCAGGAAGGAGTTGACCTGGTTGCGCAGGCCGTTCACGTTGTAGGCGGCCTCGCGGCTGGTGGCGCCTTCGATCTCCAGGAAAGACTTGTTGACGCCGGGGACCAGCAGAGCCAGATCGGCCGGGTCTCTGCCGTTCAGAGGCAAATTCACGACTTCGGTGGGATTGATGACCATGCTGCGGTCGCTGCTGTCGGTTTCAAGCAGCGTGGCTTCAGCCGTTACGGTTACCTGCTCGGCGACACCGGCGAGAGTGAAAACCAGATCGACTCTCTGGCGCGCGCCTACCGTGATGGTGAAGGTGCCCGTGGTGGCCGTCTTGAAGCCTGCATGCTGGGCGGTAACCTGATAGTCGCCGGCGGGAACGCTGTTGAAGGTGTAATCTCCCGCCGCGTTGCTGAGGGTGACGCTTGAGGTTCCGGTGCCCAGGCTGCGCAGTGTGATGGAAGCCTCGGACAACTTCGCGCCACTTGCGTCGCGCGCGGTTCCGACAATCGTTCCGCTATCGAATTGCGCGTGTGCAAGGACTGCTAAACAAAGAAATACAAGCAAACAGAGAAATCTCCGCAATGATGACATGCTTCTCCTGTGTTGGATTGTGCTGGAATAACTGGAAGGTCAACCGAGATTTTATAGATAGCTCTTCAACGTGCGATGATTCCTCGATGAATGCAGAGTGAATCGCCGCGCGTGCCACTCGGATGCCCCCATTTGTCAGGGCTATCCAATTTGGTCTCTCTTTTGACAGGGCGTGGCTGGAGACTCTCCACGTCGCGCCGATAGCGCCAGCACGCATCCTCAACCCGGAACCGCCGCTGAAAGTGCCTTTCCCAAAACCGCCTGAGGTAATAGTAAAGCGATTTTGTTGAACGGAAAGCGTTTACTGAAGAGGCTTGACAGCCCCTTCCCGGGCGCATTAGGGTTGGCAGCCAGGGGCTAAGTCGAGTTTTCTGCGGCGCCAAATCGCCGCGGACGATGCACCCCCTTGCGAGGAAACGAATGAAGAGCCTTGGATTGCGGATTGTTGCACTTGGATTGACCTGCTCGGCAGGACTGTGGATTGCCGCCGCGCAGACCGGCGATGCCCCGAAGCCGGCGTACCTTAACCCCAGTTTGCCCGCCGAGCAGCGCGCCGCCGACCTGGTTGGCAGAATGACGCTGGAAGAAAAAGCCACCCAGTTAGTCAACCAGTCTCGAGCCATTCCCCGGCTCAATGTTCCGGCCTATGACTGGTGGAGCGAGTCGCTGCACGGCGTGTTGCGCGACGGCACCACGGAGTTTCCCGAACCCATCGGCCTGGCCGCTACCTTCGATACCAAGGCTATTCATGAAATGGCCGTGGTGATCGGCACCGAAGGCCGCATCAAGTATGTGCAGGGCTTGCACGACGGGAACAGCGACATTTTCTCGGGCCTCGATTTCTGGGCGCCCAACGTCAACATCTTCCGCGATCCCCGCTGGGGACGCGGTCAGGAAACCTACGGCGAGGACCCCTTCCTGACCGCGCGCATGGGCGTAGCCTTTGTTACCGGCATGCAAGGCGACGATCCGCATTACTACCGCGTCATCTCCACTCCCAAGCACTATGCCGTGCACAGCGGCCCCGAGACCACGCGCCATAGCGCCAATGTCGCCGTCAGCAAGCACGACGAGCTCGATACCTACCTGCCTGCATTCCGCGCCGCGGTGACCGAAGGCAAAGCCGGTTCGGTCATGTGCGCTTACAACAGCGTCAACGGCGAACCGGCCTGTGCCAACCAGTTCCTGCTGCAAGACCAGTTGCGCGGCAAGTGGGGCTTCAAGGGTTATGTGGTTTCCGATTGCGGCGCGGTCCGCAACGTCTTCGACGGCCACCACTTCCGGCCCACCCAAGCCGAGTCTTCGGCCATCAGCCTGCAGCGCGGCATGGATAACGAGTGCATCGACTTCACCACCAAGATCACCGACGACCACGACTACAAGCCCTATCTGGACGCGGTGAAGCAGGGCTTTCTGAGGGAAAGCGAGATCGATGTCAATGTGACGCGCCTGATCGTGGCGCGCATGAAGCTGGGCATGTTCGACCCGCCGGAGATGGTGCCCTACACCAAGATCGGCGGAGCGGAGATGGACAGCGCGGAGCACCGCGCCGTGGCCCGCAAGATCGCCAACGAATCCATGGTGTTGCTGAAGAACGACGGCGTTTTGCCGCTCAAGACTTCCGGCATCAAGATCGCCGTTGTGGGACCGCTGGCCAATCAGACCCGCGTTTTGCTGGGCAACTACAACGGAATCCCCACCCACACAGTCTCGATTCTCGAAGGCCTGCGCGCGGAGTTCCCCAACGCCGATATCCGCTTCACGCCCGGTACCCAGTTCCTCAGCAAAGAAACGCACTCTGTGCCGGCCTCGGTCTTGAGCACTGGCGGCAAGCCAGGCGTCACGGTCTCTTATCTGCATTTGGATAGCGCAAACTACGACGGGGTGAAGAGAACCGCGGCCCCGCTTGTGACGCGCATCGAGCCGGGCATCGATGTTTCCGCCCAGCCAATGCCGAACGAAGCCCTCGGCGTCGACCCTCTGACCATTCGCTGGGAGGCGAACATCACCGCTGACCAAAGCGGCGACTACGACCTGGGCGTGGAGACCGACAGCTTCTTCACGCTGACCCTCGACGGCAAGAATGTGACCAATGCCGACTATCCGCACGGCGTGGAAACCAAGACCGGCCGGGTTCACCTGGAACAAGGCAAGCCCGCCCAAATGGAACTGGTTTACTGCAGAACCACCAAGAACGAACCGCATGTACGCCTGGTGTGGTCGAAGATCGATCGCCATCCGGATCCCGGAGTTGTGGCTGCCGCCAAGGATGCCGATGTGGTGGTTGCCGTAGTGGGCATCACCAGCGAACTCGAAGGCGAAGAGATGCCGGTGAATGAGGAGGGCTTCAAGGGCGGAGACCGCACCAGCATCGAACTGCCCAAGCCTGAGCAGGAATTGCTGGAGGCTCTCTCCCAGGCTCACAAACCTCTGGTCGTCGTGCTGACCAACGGCAGCGCTCTGGGCGTGAACTGGGCCAAGGAACATGCCAGCGCCATCCTGGAAGCATGGTATCCGGGAGAAGAGGGCGGAACGGCAGTGGCCGAGACGCTGTCTGGCCGCAACAACCCCGCGGGCAGGCTCCCGGTCACCTTCTACAAGGATGTGACCCAGCTGCCGCCGTTTGAAGACTACGCCATGAAGGGCCGCACCTACCGGTACTTCGAAGGTGTCCCGCTTTTCCCTTTTGGCTACGGATTGAGCTACACCACCTTCTCTTACACCGGACTCGCTGTTCCGCCCAATCCCATTCCGGCGGGAAACCCGGTGGTTGCGGAAGTGACCGTAACCAATACCGGGCGCAGGCCGGGCGACGAAGTTGTCCAACTGTATCTTGAATTCCCTGAAGTTGCCGGCGCGCCGCGGCGGGCGTTACGCGCTTTCCAGCGCGTTCACCTCGATGCGGACGCCTCACAAAAGGTGCGCTTTGAACTGAGCCCGAGGGACCTGAGCCTGGTGACGGAGGCAGGTGTGCCCATGGTAGCCGAGGGTCAGTACTCGCTCTCGATCGGCGCCGGCCAGCCGCACACAGGCGTACCGGTAGTGACCAAGGCCTTCAACATCAAGGGGAACTTGACGCTGCCGGAGTAAGGAAAACGACCAAACGCTTCATCCCATGAATGAACGGCAACGCTCATTCATGGGATGAAAGAGCTTCAAAACAGCATCTCTATCGCGCCAACTCCCCAAATCCCGCCCTGATCCGTTTCCAGGTAAGTTCCAGATCCTCAGGCAGCACCCGTGTCTCCGCGACGGTAGTCATGAAGTTGGTATCGCCCGCCCAGCGTGGCATGGCGTGAAGATGCAAATGCCCGGCCACGCCGGCGCCCGCGGCCTTGCCAACATTCATGCCGAAATTGAATCCTTGGGGCTTATAGAGCCTCTGCAGCACCTGCTCGGTCAATTGAGCCAGATCCATCATTTCGTGCGCGGCCCCGGTCGGCAGCGCAGCGAGCCGATCAAGATGCGCGTAGGGCATCACCATCACGTGGCCTGACGTATATGGATATGCGTTGAGGCACACGAAGCAATGCTTTCCTCGCCGGATGAGCCCGCCTTGGGACTCAGCCGCATCCACACTCATGCCGTTGGCGATGGCGAAATCGACCGAGGCAATCAGGTTGCAGAACACGCAG
>CAZLMY010000053.1:0-34566 GCA_964560845.1 uncultured Occallatibacter sp.
ACAGCGTGGCCACGATCCAGAGCTATGGCATGCAGGTGATGGGAGGATTCATCCTGGGATTCGATACGGATCGCGAGGACATCTTCGACCGCATGGTAGAGTTTATTCAGAAAAGCGGCATACCTGTCGCCATGGTGGGGCTTTTGCAAGCCATGCCCGGAACTCAACTCTTTCGACGCCTGCACAAGGAGGGTAGGATTCTGGATGTCGGCGATGGAGACAATACAGATGACAAACTTAACTTTCGTCCTGCCATGAACGCGGCGCAACTGGTGGAAGGATACCGCACCGTGCTGCGGAAGATCTACTCCTGCGAGGCATATTATGAGCGCGTCAAGCTCTACTTGAGCCGCACCCAGCGGCGGCCCATCCAAGGAAACCAAGGAGCGCGAAGAACGGGACAAAAGTGGGTGACATTGGGCAACATCCGTGCGTTTGTCGCATCCATTGTGCGGCAGGGAGTCATTGACAGCGAACGTTGGACTTACTGGAAGTTTCTCTACTCTGTAGCGACACGCTATCGCCATTGCGTCGGAGCAGCGATGACGTTGGCTGTGATGGGTCATCACTTCCAGGTAATGACAAGCCGCTTGGCTGGTCATGAGGACGAGACGACTCTAGGTTAATGCAACTATTCCCGATTTGCATGCACCACAAACCTTTGTGGAGCTGCGCCGATAAAGTAAAATGGATAGCAGGTAACAAGCGTAACGGTCGATGCAGCAGAGGGGGCTAACACGCTAATGTCGTCGGGGGCAACGATCTGTACAGTGTCGACCTTGTAGCGCGAAAGGGCAGAGCCTGCTTGAACTCGAATCTCATCTCCAGTGCGAATATTCCTCAATGCACGGAAGTAGGTGTCGCGGTGACCGGCGATTCCGATGTTTCCCGGCTCTCCTGGAAGGGCTGTTCCTTCGATATGCCCCACTCCAACTTCCAGTGTTCGCGATGTGGTCCCGTCGAGAATTGCCACCCTTATCTTCAGTCGCGGGATCTCGATGCGGCCCAGAACCCGGCCTTGTTCGGTGAAATAGCCAGACGGGCCTGACGTGCGCTGCCCCCCCGTTTGTTGCTCCTGATCCAAAGCGCTGTTGGCGATCTCCTCACAGTGTCTCGCGTAGATGAATGCGACACCGACATAGCAAACCGCCAGTGCGCCAGCCAAGAACAGGACATTCCGCGTCCAACGCATAACTGAATGGCTTCGCGCGCCGATCACTCGCTCCTCAGTGTTTCGAATCATGGACAATTGCCTTTGCTGCGTCTGCAGGCGTTTTTAGTGGAACCGAGTACCCGG
The DNA here is from genome assembly GCA_964560845.1 of uncultured Occallatibacter sp. Classification (GTDB taxonomy): domain Bacteria; phylum Acidobacteriota; class Terriglobia; order Terriglobales; family Acidobacteriaceae; genus Telmatobacter. The sequence goes on from CAZLMY010000053.1 coordinate 1,298, forward strand.
TCCGAGTACGAACGGAAAGGCGTCCACGGCCAAGCGAGTTTGCCCGGATCTCGATGCTTCGGTAGCGCCCATCTTGCTCGGCAATCGCGGGGACATAAGCCAGCGTGTACTGGCTTCGAATATCGCCCGCTATCCCTTCGCAGATCAAGGCAACCTCTTTCGATGATTCGGGAAAAAACGCTTCGCCGCCTGTCTCTCTGGCCAATCGTTTGAGAACACCTGGATTTTGATCCCCGTCCTGATCGTCGAAGATACCGATTGCGTAAATAGTTGCCGTCGTCTGCTTGGCAATGTCAAGCACCTGGGCAAGGGTGTGCTTGCTTGCGTTGTCGCCGCCGTCACTGATCAATACGAGCACCTTCTTATCGCGGGTCCCTAAGTTGAGATGGTCGAGTGCTGCAATGACCCCATCGTAAAGTGCCGTTTGGCCAATGGTCTTGGTTGTTGAGAGGGCCAATTGAAGCTCGTCTCGTCGATCTGTAAACAGCATACCGGGCGGAAGACCGAAAGACACGCGATCGTTGAAGTTGACCACGAACATCTGGTCCAGTGGATTGCTGAATCGGGCAAACGTCAGAGCGGCAGAAATCACATCGTCGCGCTTTGGGCCCATACTCCCGCTATTGTCGACAAGAATGCCGGCCGTGACGGGGAGATCATCGTGGTTGAAATGCCTAATTTGTTGGAGTTTTCCATTTTCATAAATCTGGAAATCGCGTTCGACAAGGCCGGAGACCGAAGCATTGTGGCGATCAAGGACAGTTGCGCTGAGGACAACCATGTTGGCGTTCAGCCTGAGGGTGTAACCTTCTCCGGATCCGATTTGGGTTGACTGCGAACCCTGAGCTGCAACGATAAGCGGGACGACCAAAATGCCTGTCAAGGCAATCAAATAGTGGCACGCCAAAGTGCTTGCCTGGCGCTTCTGAATGGGGGACATCGAGAGAATAGAGCGACCTCTGCTTGCTCTTCTATCGAGACTTCTCGTGAATGTGCTCATCTCACCCATGCGTCCTAGCCATCAATGTTTTGCGAAAGCGGCGCTTACACGCTGTCAACTGCTGAGGTCGGAGGGCGCGATATTCGCATACCGCATCCTTCGACCGGTTCTACCTGGACAGAATGAGAGGAGCGTCATTCACTCCAGCGTTGATTTATGCGTTTATTTTGGAGATGCCCAACAGCCCGAAGCCCGCGCCGAGAGAAAGCAGCCCGAGCAAACCAATCAAGGGGAGCTGACTGGCGGTCTTAGGCAATGCCGCGACAACAACGGGTTGAGTTGCAACTGCAGGCGCTGGAACCACGGCGGCCACAACGACAGGAGGCGCTTCAACAACCTGGGCAGTTTCGACAGTCTCTCCAACAGGACTGACTGCCTCGACCGTTGCAGTCTTCAAAGCCTCGACTGGTCCATCGGTCAATGCTGCAGGGGTTGACAGCACTGCCTCATTTGCTTGTTTGGCCAACTGGATGGCCCTGGGCCTATCCCATACAAATTGCTCCCCCGCGTGTTCGCCGGAGTGAAACCAGGCCTTCAATGCCTCAGGTTCGCCTGCAGGCCGCTCGCTGAAAGTCAAAACCGATTTGTCGGTGGTCCTCAAGCGATGGTTGGGGATGGATAGGAGAGTGGTGAACACCTTGGTTTCATCCTGGCTTAGGATCTCAACGACGTGACGGTCCGACGAGGAGTCCATGAGCTTGAAGACATAGGTTCCAGCCGGCAGAAGATGCTGTCCCACGCCCGGAACTTCCACGGGTTCGGGGAAGGTGACCGTGGTTTTCTGATTCCAATCGTCTGCCTTCGCCATTGGCGCAGCGAGGAAGCAGAGCACAGTGAGGCAAAGTCCTGTTCCTAGTCCTTTTACAAGTGTCATTTCTCTCCGTTGTTTCATCCGACTCACCTCCACGGCAGTTGTCATACGGCCTCTTATGCAGTCGGCATCACTAGAGATCGCACGCCGGAGAATCCGGCAGCCTGGGTCCGTGGTGTGTCATTCCAGGGTTAGTGTTACGGATCGACGTCTTGAGAGATGGCCAGAATTGATCACGGCTTGATGATTCCTTTGCCCCACACATCCAGGTGCATGAGCAATATAAGGCAGATCCGCCAAAGTCCAAGTGACAAGCTGGTTTCGCGCATGACTGGCGGCTTGAGGGATCGCGTAACCGGTCTGACACATCGCTAAACGTGTGTGCGGCGTTCGATTCGTTGAGCTTTGCGAGGTCTGATTGAATTGGCATTGGCCGCGATTCAATCAGATGCGCGATGCGAATTGCGCCTTCAGTGACATTCGGTTCCACAAATGCCTTGTATAACCGGCACCGCAGCACCAGGAGAGAACGTGCAAGATGAACGCAACTGAAGTTGAACCGTTAGTCGCCAGGTTATCCATCAACGCTCCCGTCGCAAGCCAGAGATATATCTATATCGCCGCCATGTTCGCTGCAAGCGGCGGCCTGCTATTTGGATACGATATTTGGGTGAATTCCGGTGCGCTCATCTCTTTCAAACAGAGCTTTGGCCTGTCACTCTTTCAGCGCCGATTAATTCGGACTCCTGGGGGAGAATCGCAATGAGGATTTCACCGCTGCTATTGTTTGTTGCAGTCTGCCTAACGGCCGCGGGACAGGAAGGAGGCGCAAACTCCGATTCCGCTGAGATGAACAAGCGGTCCGAGGACCCTTCGAGATATGCAAGGCTGTCGGATGAACCGGACGATCTTCGCCAGGAACTCGACCGAGACGCAATTGCACTATCGAGGATTCCTTCGGACCCGGTTCTCAAGAACGCCCCGTTCGATGCGATCTTCAGGCCGTTCGAACGACTGACCGATGGAATCAACCAATCTGCAAAACTGAAGATTGGCGAAACGTACACGCTCGTGAGCCAGTATGCGACAGCCACACCGGATGGCGTCCGTCACGACCAATCGAGCGGGCGCGCCGATTTCACGGCCGCCTGGAAGGTGTATGACCACGAGAGCAACGCCGGGACAATCAGCCTCCTGGTGCGCTCAGGGACGAACATCGGCATCAGCCGGCAGTTCAATCTCAGCCAAAGCCTCGGTTCCGGACTTACACTCAATTGTCTTCAGGGAGGCGGTCCGCAAGAGCCGTTCATGGTGGACATTCTCTACTGGCGCCAGGATCTGATCCACAAGAGGCTGTCGGTCTACGTAGGCAAGATCCATCCCAACGAGTTCATCAGCTTGAGCATGTTCAACAACGACGAGCGGGCTCAATTTCTGAATGGGGGAAGCGACGGCAACCTGACGTTTGCCTCCGACGGTGCATACGCCGGTGGCGCGGCGGTAGAATTCCAGGCCTCGCGGCATGTTTACACTCACGCCCTCGTTATCGATACGGAGGGATCACCGCAGGGGAATCTTAAAACTCTGGCAGATCGAAAGTATATGGAGTCCATCGAAGTCGGCTGGCTTGGTGGCGCTCCTGGCAAGCAGTTCAGGGACTATCGCATGAATTTTTGGCGCGATGACACGGCGACTCTCGGTAGCGGCGCAGGTGGCGGCATCGGCTTCGAGCAGGAATTGTGGAGCGGTTGGACTCCTTTTGGGAGACTCGGTTTTGCGTCCAACTTGGGAACGTCGATCAAGCAAGTGGAAGAGCTTGGCCTGGACCAAATGAGGCCATTTGGCCGGCGCGGAGACATGTTCGGTATTTCTCTTATTCACTCCAAGCCGAGCTTTGGCGCCCAACACCACGAGAGCGCGATGGAGGCATTTTATCGGCTACGCTTGACGAAAAGCGTCGACTTTGGTCCGGACCTCGAAATATCGAACCATCCCACCTACGCAACAAAGGCCTATACCACTGCGCTGCTTGGGATGCGAATGCGCATCATGTTTTGAAGAACAGAGCCTTCAGAGGAGCAGAGGCATGTCGAGTAAGCGGAGCGTTTATGACGACGCAAAAGTGCGAACGTCCCGGATGCAACTGTCAGTCCGAGAGCGGAAAGAAGCATTGCTGCAAAACATGTGCGGATACGAAGAAGAGACCTGCCAGTGCAAGCACCCTAAGTGCAGCGCCATTGGCCTCAAGATGTAGTGCGGAGTAATGCTCGGCGCAACAGATGGCTCCGCTGTAATTCGCTGGCTGCGTCCAAAGCCGCTTGAGAGGATGGGCTAAAGTCAACCGGCACAAGGATACTGGTCGGGATAGAAGCAAAAGGACGAACTGTCGGCATCATGGCCTCGTTGATACATTACAGTGACTTATCTACCAGTCTCATTTGTCGTGAGAGCAAAGGCTGTGCACTTTTGGACATTTGAGCACGACATAGATGCGCGCGCACCACCCGGCCGGCATCGATTCGCCGGGAGGCCTATAATTGACAAGGCTTCGGAAAGAGAGAAACTCTGTTGAAGAAGACCTTGCGTATTGGTTTCGGCGTGGCGTTGGCATGTTGTCTGTTTCCCGCTGCCAGAGTGGCCCGGGCAGCAACCCCTGCAGATTCTGTGCCCTATCGGCTTCGTCTCTATCACCTGCATACGGGAGAACATCTGGACGTTGTCTACCGCATCGGCGACCAATATCTCCCGGAAGGAGTGGCGGCGCTGGATCATTTTCTTCGGGACCACCGCACCGGCGACGAGAAGGACTATGACACCAGGGAATTTGACCTGCTGCATGACCTGTTGGTCAAACTGGGGCATCTCGACAGCGAGATCGACATCGTCTGCGGATATCGAACTCCATGGAGCAACAACTATCTCCGCGAACATAGCAATGGTGTTGCCCTCCACAGCCAGCACATGGAAGCCAAGGCCATCGATATTCGCATACCGGGGATTCCTACGGCCCAGGTTCGCGATGCTGCGTTGTCTCTAAAACGCGGCGGCGTCGGGTATTATGCGCAATCCGACTTTGTGCACGTCGACGTAGGGCCAGTGCGTCACTGGTAGTCCGTATCCCTTCATCGGTTCGTCCGGTTCTTTGCCAAGGCGTCATTGAGAGCTCCGTCGAGTCCATAGATGTCGTCGAAGAAATAGACTTCGCCATTTTCCTCGACGATCGCCGTCAGGTAGACGATGACCACTGGCACAGGCTTGGAGAGGTTCACCTGGTGATTGTCAGGGCCAGACTGCATGGCTGCCTTTATATTTTCCAGAGTCCATTTGGGCTGATCGCGGAGCAGCCACGCCGCAAGTTCCGCAGGTTTCTCCACGCGAATGCAGCCGTGACTGAAGTCGCGCCGGGACTGATTGAACAACTGCGGTGACGGCGTACTGTGCAGGTAAATGTCGAACTCATTGGGAAAGATGAATTTGACCAACCCAAGTGCATTGCGCGGCCCCGGCTTTTGCCGAACGAGAACTCGCCCTGACTCAATTTCTGCCAACATGGCATGGCTCACTGCGCCCGCGGCTACTACGCGCCCATTCTGGTCCGTTGCCTCGAATCCCTTCCTCGCCAGGTAATGTGGCTCTACGCGAAGCTTGGGGACGATCTCAGCGCGAACAATATCGAGAGGAAGATTCCAGTAGGGCCGGAAAATGATGTACTTCATCTCCTTGGCAAAGACAGGCGTTTGGTGATTAAGCGCCTTCCCCACCACAACATTCATCCGCATCGCAATGGTATGGTCGTCTGAGAATACCCGCAGCGTGAATCCGGGGATATTCACTGCGACGGGCAATTGCGGATAGTCCGCAGGAAGCCACCTCCACCTTTCAAGCGAATCTTCCAATTGGATCACGCGGGTACTCAATGGCACATTCAGCGCCTGCAAGGTTGCTGTGTCGAGCCTTCCGTCGGGCTTTAACCCGTGGCGGGCCTGGAAGTGCTTAACGCCCGCGACCAATCGCGCATCGTACACAGTTGTGCTCGGATCGGCTGAATCGCTCTGCGGCAAATCCCCAAGCAGGCGAAGGCGATTCCCCAATTCTTTAACACCGGAGTAGGCATCGCCGCTCTTCACCGTCTTTGGCGAAGCAGGCAGCGGCTGATTGACTTCCTGCCCTTCAAGGCCCAGATATGTGTGCAACGCGGACTCGGTCCGTTGGTAGCCGAGATATTGAGGTTCCACCTTATTCAACACTTCCTGGAGATTGCTTGCGCTCAGAACCTCATCCACCAGGAACTGTGGCAAGTCGTAATGCCTCTGGTCGAGATCGACCCCGAAATCCAGCGGCTTTGGATTTACCCTGCCAACGCGAATATTGGAAAGATACCGGATCGCATCGACCGTCAGAGCGGCATCGAACTGAGCCACGGCATCTGCGTTCCCAGGTGCTCCTTTAAGAGTCGCAAGTCTCGAAGGCCAGAGTGATGCTTCATAGTCCTCCGGGATCAGTCCTTTTTGTTGGCTGTTCTCCAGCGCCGCAATGATGATAAGTGCCTGCGGTGTCGCCTGTCCTTCGCGCACCCAGGCGGGCGCATATTGAAGTGCCTCATATGTCTTGTGAGCGTTCTGACTATCATTGCCGGACCCTTGCGAATGGACCGCAGGCTGGGGTTCGGGAGACATCATGGCGCGCAGCTTTCCGGCGACAGCTGCGGCATCTACAGCGTTGCCCCCGCCATGCGGCAGAGAGACAGGCTGCGGACGACAGCCGGTGGCGAGGAAACACGAAATCAGCAACAGGGTGATTGCGATTGCCGTGGCCGCGTCGTGCCTAAGATCAATCCGTATAGATGATGGCTCAATTTGACAGGGACCGCTGCTTTGTTCGAGCGTCTTTGACGCCTCGCCAATTGGCTTGCAGGTTGAAAGCGGAGCCATTGTGCGCGGGGTCAATTGGATTCCCCGTGGCGCCGCAGCCCTGCCGAACTCACTCGGCGATCGGCGCGCATGAGTGCATATGCTTCAGCGGCCATCGCTGTGTGCTGGGCAAAGGTCTTCTGCCACCAGATGTTGAATCCGGAGGTTGGAAGAGTTGGAGTCGGAATGGCGCGCGCTTCGTCCTGCAGTTTGCGTACGGCGAAGGGATTGTTGCTCCTTGCGTTGAGTCCTGAATACATATCGGTCTCGTCCTGTTCCGATCCGGAATCGCTTGAAGAGGATCAGGCTGGCGGAAATGTGTGACTTAAGATGGATGAGTTGCGGACAAATGCCGGATTGGTACTGCCCGGCCATTCCATGTGGATGCCGACAGAGAGACTAACTCGTGAGCATCGGCTGACCATGAACGCAATAGGAACCAGTGCCGGAGCCATCGTCGAGGATGAATCTTGCGGCATACACTGCGTCCGGTGCGCCATGGACGATCAACAGGTACTTGTCGGTCTTCAATGCTGTTTCATACTTGATCACGCTGTCCTTCGGAATTCCGATGCTCGCCAGGCCTGCGCCTAAGGCGCTGACCCCACCGACGACCACCGCACCCTCAAGCCCTGCGACAATCCAGCCAACCAGTGGACCAGCAACGAGGACCGGGCCAATGCCAGGAATTGCAAAGAGCGCAGATCCAAAAAGCAGTCCCCAGAACCCGCCCCAGAAGGCTCCAACCTTGCCCCAGTACTTCATGCGATCCCCTGCATTGTAGTAGCCGACAACATGTTCATCGGTGTGTGTACCTCTTCCCGCGATTGAAAGACTCTTCATATCGACCCCGGCCAATTGGAGCGCTTTGACGGCGCACTCTGCCTGCTCATGAGAGTTGTAGACGGCGACAACCGAGTTTGTTGCTGACATTGCTTTCTCCCTTTTTCTTCGAATCAATGAGGCTGGTGCTTGCTGCGACAAGTGACGAGCAAGATTCGTTGGAATAGCCTGCACTGTGGGCACCGAGACGAATGCGGAAAGCCTGCGCTGAGTGCCGAAGACCATCCTGGACGATTAGCATCATTCTCCGGCCAAGGACTGCATACCATCTGTTCAATTCGGCACAGTCGTTCCAAGGTCGGAGAGTGACAATTTCAATGGGTACTCGTGGTTGGTCCGTGCATCGCTTCTAGAAGGAACCGTGGGAAGGGTGAACGGGCAGAGAGAAAGCTAACCCTCGCGTGTTGTTGGAGGCTTTTCTGGCCTTGCACGAGATTGGCGTCCAGGCCCGCAACCTTCCGGAAGCCGAGTCTTGCCAGGGTGGCTCCCGCCTTATGCCGAGCGGATGAGACCGTGAATTTGGAGACTGCACTTGCTCCTCTGGAAGTCGTTTCTTATCGCATTCAGCGTGCTATTGCCGCTGATCAATCCGCTCGGGTCGGCCCTTGTGTTCCTTGGGCTCGCAGGCGAAGCGCCTCCTGCACTCTATCGGTCTATGGCGCGCAAGATCGCAATCAATAACATCATCTTCTTGGCTATCATTGAACTTCTGGGTGCGGCGATTCTCAACTTCTTCGGAATCTCATTGCCCATTGTCCAGCTTTCGGGAGGCATTGTGATTGCGGCGATGGGATGGTCTGTACTGAACGAGAGGGATGCACACGCAAACGTTAGAAACAAGGAGGAAGAGAGCGAAGTTCGAGACGAGACGCGGAAACAATACCTTGAGCAGGGGGCATTCTACCCATTTACATTTCCTGTCACATCGGGTCCAGGCACGCTCGTCGCGTTGCTGACACTCACTGCTCACATCTCGAATCGGGACATGTCGAAAGATGTTGTCGCCCACATTGGCGTTTTCCTTGCAGTGGTCGTTCTAAGCGTCCTCGTCTATGTCTGCTTTGCGTATGCACCAAAGATTACCAAGATCATTCCTCCATCCACTGCGCACGGAATTTTGCGGGTCGTCGCTTTCATTTTGCTTTGCATCGGGGTGCAAATTGCATGGAACGGTCTGGCCGTTCTGCTTGCCGCGGTTCTTAGACCATGACCTGGCCCGGAATGAGCAATTGAGAGCAGTGGTGTTCTCCCGTACGTAGTCCAATTGCAGAAGCGCTCATTGCAGGTCGCCGACTCAAACCCGCGCGCTCTGTGTATCGCACCGAGGGCCGGTGTGCCAACTACATTCGTCGGAAACACCCACAGTAACAAGATACCTATCCTGAAGGACGTGTGCTCATGATTTCTCTTTTAGACCCCATCCAGATCGGCGATCTCGATCTACCGAATCGAATTGTCATGGCCCCACTCACGCGTTTGCGCGGTACATCAAAGCACATTCCGACGCAGCTCATGGCCGAACACTATGCGCAGCGAGCCGGTGCCGGCCTCATCGTCTCCGAGGGCATCCCAGTTACGCCGCAAGGCGTCGGCTATGCCAATGTCCCAGGAATCTGGTCGCCGCAGCAAACCGAAGCCTGGAAGTCAGTGACCAACGCGGTGCACCATGCCGGCGGCCGAATCTTCGCACAGCTCTGGCATGTGGGTCGCATCTCCGACCCACGCTTCCTGGAAGGTCAGCTCCCAGTTGCTCCAAGTGCGATCCGGCCAGCAGGCCATGTTAGCCTGGTGCGCCCCGTTTCGGATTATGTGACGCCACGCGCACTTGAGACCTCGGAACTTCCGGGCATCGTCGATGCCTTCCGCATCGGTGCAGAGAACGCGAAATTGGCCGGTTTTGACGGGGTAGAGATCCATGGCGCCAATGGCTATCTCCTCGATCAGTTCCTGCAGGACGGATCCAATCATCGTAGCGACGCATACGGCGGGGTGATTGAAAACCGCGCCAGGCTCATGCTCGAAGTAGCCGACGCGGTGGTTGCAATTTGGGGCGCCAAGCGCGTGGGAATGCATCTGGCGCCCCGCGGAGATTCCCAGGACATGCACGATTCAAACCCGCCGGCAACCTTTGGATACGTGGCGTGTGAGCTAGGCAAACGGGGGCTAGCTTTCTTGTTCGCACGCGAGTATTTCGGGCCCGACCGTCTGGGCCCGCAACTCAAGAAACAATTCGGCGGAGTATACATTGCGAATGAAAGGTACACGCTGGCACAGGCGAATCAGGTGATTCAAGCAGGAGAAGCAGACGCAGTGGCCTTTGGCCAGCTCTTCATCGCCAACCCAGATCTGCCGGCACGGTTTACCAGGAATGCGCCGCTCAATGTGCCGGACGGAAGCACCTTCTTTACACCGGGGCCGCTCGGATACACCGACTACCCTGCGCTCAGTGCGTAACAAAACCATCAATGCAGGCCTTGTCAAGCAAGTCCGTTGGGCTTCTTGACAAGAGTAGGTTGACGCAATTGAGGAGCCTCGATGAATGAAACCATCCGCCTCTTACAGGCACACCACAGCAGTCGCAGCTATAAGACCGACCCAATCTCGGAAGATATTCTTGATGCAATTATCAAATCCGCACATCGTGCTCCGACCTCCAGCAACAGCCAGGAGGTATCGCTCGTGGTTGTTCGCAATGCTGCAAGCCGCGCACGGATAGCCGAAATCGCCGGCGGCCAGCCATGGATAGCGCAAGCCCCGGTGTTCATCGCCGTGGTCGCGGACCTCTTTAAGACTGGCCTCGGCGTCGAGAAGGGCGGCGCCGAGCAGGTGTTCCAACGAAGCCTTGAAGGGATTCTGGCTTGTGTGAGCGATGTCGGAATTGTTATGGCTACGCTGATGACTGCCGCGCGGGCATTCGGCCTCGGCGTCGTGCCCATCGGCGGAATCCGGCGCGACCCGCAGGCGATGATCGATCTGCTTGGGTTGCCTCGGAACACCTTTCCGGTAGACGGAGTCGTGCTCGGCTACGTTGCTGAACAGTCTCCACAAAAACCTCGAATGTCCATCGAGAGTTTCCGTCATGACGAGCAGTATCATGCAGAAGTACTGATGCCTGCCATTGACGAATACGATCGAACGCTTCAGCAGTATTGGGAGGAGATCGGACGCTCCGACGGTTTGTCATGGTCGGCGAATATGGCGCAGCACTATAACGAATGTTCCCGACGGATCAAGGCCGTCGCGGAAAGGCAGGGTTTCACAATCGAGGTATAACTCGATGAACGATCGCACCGATAAGTTAAGCTCTGACACAGTCTTGTGGAGAACAATGACCCCTGTCCAACACGATCCATTGATGCCTGGCTTTCGACAGCGCGCCGCTGTTGTGGTAGCCCACCCGGACGACGAGACGCTCTGGTGCGGTGGCTACATACTCGACCACCCGGAATTTGAGTGGCGGATCGTGACTCTTTGTCGAGCTTCCGATTCGGACCGTGCGCCAAAATTCCGTCGGGTCCTGGAGCAACTAGGTGCGGTGGGTGAGATGGCGGATCTGGATGACGAACCCGACCAACTGCCAATTCCAATCGAGGAACTCCAAAAGACCGTCCTGGAGCTGCTGGCCGGGGGACACTACAGTTTGGTTGTGACCCACGGTCCGAACGGCGAGTACACACGTCACCGCAGGCATGAGGAGTGCTGTCAAACCGTCGTGGGGCTTTGGAGATCGGGCGATATCGATGCGGAGCGTCTATGGCTATTTGCGTACGAAGATGGCGGACGTGCCTATCTGCCTAGGGTTCGCGCCGATGCGGATCGGCGGGACGTATTGATGGAGAGCGTTTGGCTTGAGAAGCGTCGGCTCATTGCGGATGTCTATGGATACCCAGCCGATAGCTGGGAAACGCAGTGCACACCGCGAATAGAAGGGTTTTGGTGTGTTGACTCGGCTGAAGCAGCGACTGAACGCATCGCATCAAGGGAGACTGAATCGTGAAGGTACTTGTATTGAGTGAATATCCGGCGCCGGCGGCCGGCTTGGCGTTACAAGGTGAACTGCTATGCAGAGGCTTGCGTGAGATGGGCGTGGACGTCCACCCGGTCCATCTGGAGTCGCCACTTGAAAAGGAATGGTATTACCGCTGGTTCAAGCCGGACATCGTCGTCGGTGTGGGGTTCTGGGGCCATCTTCCGAGCCTGGTCCTGCACCCGCAACAGTTTGGGATGATGGCCGTGCCGTGGCTCGTGGCCGATGGCTATATCGCGGAGCACCGCGAAGTTCTGAACGCCCTGCCGCTGATCCTGGTTACCTCCAATTGGGTAAAGGAGGTGTATGTCAGAGATGGAATCAAGGCAGACAACATTGTTGTGCTTCCCGTGGGTTGCGATACGGATCGCTATGCGCCGCATTCCCGCGCCGACAGGAAGGTCCATTCGATCCGCGAAGACTTGGGAATATCGGAGAACCAGTTGATGATCCTGACCGCGGGCGGTGATGGCGCTTCCAAAGGCGCTCAAGAGGTCATGCAGGCATTGGCGCTGATCGATGCCGAAGCGCCCGACTGGAGATATGTCTGTAAGGTATGGCCTCAAGCCCGCACCAAACAACAGAACCTGATCGATCTGAAACTGGCAGCAGATTTGGGCATCGCGGAAAAGGTCATCTTCTCGACCAATGTTGTCTCACAGAACTTTATGCCCTACTTGTTGTCTGCCTGCGACATCTATGCTGCGCCATCCCGGCTAGAAGGGTTTGGCATGATTCAAGTTGAGGCGAACGCCTGCGAGAGGCCGGTGATCGCAATCGATGCCATGGCTTTTCGCGACACAATGGTGCAGGGCGAAACTGCATTTCTGGCGACAGTGGCCGAAGAGCGAAAGATTACTGAGGCACTCTACGGCGAAGGCCACGACTACGAGAAGAGTCACCGCATCGTGTTTCCAAATCCGCGGACAGCTGAGTACCGCGCGAGCGTACCTGATATTGCCAAGTACCTACTTCTGCTTATGCGGGATAGCGCCCTGCGGCAGCATATGGGAGAAGCAGGGAGAAAACGCGTGGTCGAGTTATTCGATTATCGCCAGGTTGCCAGGCAGTTCGTGCAAATAGTCTCCGATCGATTGGGAATCCAATAGAAGGCAATCAGGTGCGAGTGCACGCCCTGCAACCAAGCATGACAACGAGGTGCCTATGTCATTCGACGATACGTCACGAATCTCCATCGAGCTGGCTAAAGACGCGGCTTTGCAAATCCTGCTGCATAACGCACGGGGACCGTTCCAAGGACTTCCACGAACCGCTGGCTGGGGATATCCGGAACCCTACACCCGGGACTTGATGATTTCAGCGCTCGGCTTTCTGGCCACCGGCAACCAGCAGCTTATGGATGCTTTGGAACGGACGCTGGTTGCGCTTGCGAACAATCAGACGCCGAATGGCCACATCCCATCCCTCGCACACGATTCCGCGAACCGGGGATCCAGCGATTCGACGCCGCTCTTCCTGTTCGGACTGGCTCTCTTCCGAATATCGAGCACTCAGCCGGAGTTCCTCCAGGAGGAGGCCCTGAAGGCCCTGTGCTGGATGCAATACCAGAGCCCGGATGACAGGGTGATGGTTGCACAGCTACCTACCAGCGATTGGCGCGACGAGCAGTACGTTATGGGGTACGGCCTCTATGTGAACATGCTCGTCTATGCGTACCTTCGTCTCTATGGCGAACACGAGTCGGCCGATCTTCTGCGCACATTGATGACCCGTCTCGAGGTCCATGGCGATGAGAAGAATCGCTACGAGCAAGAGGCACTGGTGGAGCCATCCACGCCCTACTACGCACTGTATTCCTACAAGGTGATGAGCAGCGACCGCTTCGACCTATTGGGCAATAGCCTGGCGATTTTAACCGGGATTGCTTCGCCACAATGGGGAACAAATCTGGTGGCGTGGATTGAAGCCGAGTGCGAGGCCATGCGGGGCCGCGGGGAACTTGCAGTGGATTTGCCGCCTTGTCTGTTCCCGTATATTCTGCCCCATCACGCGGACTGGCTGCCGCGTTACGAGCGTTATAACCGGCCTGGGGACTATCACAACGGTGGTGTTTGGCCTTTCATCTGCGGCTTCTATATAGCGGCGTGCGTAGCGGCGGGTCAGATCGAGTTGGCTGAACGCAAGCTATTGGCGCTGACAAAGCTTGTGAAGCCATGGCACGAGGACGAGGCGGAGTGGGGTTTCAACGAGTGGAGTCATGCACAAACCGGCAAGCCAAGCGGTCGGGATTGGCAGACTTGGTCCGCCGCCATGTACTTGTACGCGGCTCAGTGTGTGCAACAGCGGAGAACCCCGTTCTTCGACGATATACGAGGGAGTGGTATGAGTGCAGTTATGTCGCCCTGAAGTGCTTTAAGCATTCTGGCTGATGGCCAGTAGATTTGGTCTGAGGCGGAGTGGCTTTAGCTTGGTCAGCGAAATCCTTGAAGGAGCATTACGAGCCGGTTTACGGGGATGTGCTCACAAGTGTACAGTCTTCGCAGTTATGGACGGCGATAATGATTCTCTAGTCATGCTGAGGATTCTCAGAGGAGTGAGTCATGTCCGAAGTTCGCGCTTTTCCTTCCATCCCGACAAAGATCCTGTTGCCTATCGACTTTAGCCCGTCTTCAAAGGCTGCTTTGGATATGGCAACCGACCTAGCGCTGCACTTCAAAGCCGAAGTGTTCCTCGTGCATGTAATCCCGATGCTTGCGATGACGACGGCGGATTATTCTGTTCCGGACGCATCGTTTCCCGAGAAGATGAAGGCGCATGCCGAGGAACGCCTCGCAAAAATCCACGCGGCCCTCGCCTCCAAAGGCGTCAAGGGAGGCTCAAGCGTCGAAGTCGGCAATGACATTGTCGGAAACATCATGGAAGTGATCGACCGTGAGCGTATCGACCTCGTCGTGATCTCGACACACGGACTCTCGGGCTGGCATCCGCTGATTTTCGGCTCAATTGCAGAGAAAGTTGTGAAACTCGTGCAATGTCCACTCTTGCTCCTTCGCTCAGCGAGACCCGACCCGGACCTAAAGACGCCTTCGAGTCGCTCGATGGAATGGTGGTAGCGAGAGCGGCATTTCTGTCGGCAGCCATCTAAATCGATCAGCTTGTCGCGGCTGAATCATTAAGCAAAGCCGTGGCTCAGGTTGTGGAAAGAGCCTTGCGAGGCTTGAGAAAGGAATTGGGCCTGAGCCTCTCTTGAGAGGGGCGGGCCAATTCTTTTCCCGGGGCGTTCTGCCATCCACTGTGCAAGGCGGTCAGGGTTCTCGATAGCGGCATCAATGCTGTTGGAAACATCGCAACGACCGGTAGTTTCGATTGTCGCCCGTCACAGACGAAGCTTCCGGTACATCGTCAGAATGCTTGCATGGACGCGACCTCATCTCCGGACATGGTGGGGCGTGGACAGTACGTGCGGTGGAAAGGCGATGGGCATATCAAGCTGACCGGCATCCTCGCAGTTGCAGCACGGCGGCCAAGGTTCAATGAAATCCCGAACTTAACCTCTGGGAAAGTGTGCATTTTTGACCAGTTATGGACCGCGTGGTTCTGCTAAAATTCCGCTCAATGCAAGTTGAATTCACTCAGAAGCAAGTAGAGACATTGGAGCTGGTTGCAAGTGCACGCGGTGTCACTGCTGCACGTTTGGTTAAGGATGCAGCACTGCGCCTGATCAGGCTGGACTACGGGTTCCTCACAGAATCGCCTAAGGCCGTGGTTTCTGACCCAGGTGGACGGCTCTGCCCGGAATGCGGACATCGATTTGCCGGGCCGGAGTGGGACGGCCTCGATGTGCATTGGCGCTCCATGCATGAGGCTGTCATGTCCTATCAGTCCGCATGGCCATTGATTCGGGCAGGACTTTACGAAAGCCCATTCCTGGACGAACTTGAAGTCCTGCTGGTGGCCGAAAAACGATTGGCCATCATCAGAGCAGGTAAAGGTGCAACGCCTTCGTTGGACCATGCGGCGCGCGAAGTCCCCTTGGTCAATTCAGTTTAGAGGGTGTCCGAAGGTGCTCGACTCTACGTCCGTATCATCGTGATGCAATTCGCGATTCCGAGGCAAACTCCGTCGCGGAAACCGTAAAGCCAAAACTCCAGAACGATATTTCCAAGCATAAAGTGAACGCTGAGTGGATTGCTTAAGCGGAATATATTCCGTCCTCTAAGGCGGCTACGACGATCAAGGCCCTGTCCTCTGTTTGCCTGCTGCATACGCCTGTTTCGTCGCCGCCCCAAATGGCTTCCTCCACCTCGACAATGCCATTCAGCCAGTCGCGAGTTGGCCGCACCGTGGCGGGGCGCAACTTATGCTGCTTCCCCAAGGCGTCTTGTAACTGCCCTGGCCAAGAACGCGCTTTAGGCCCAGTGCGCTCCTGTCGTGCCTTTGGCAGGTAATCTGCCACATGGCGCGGAAACAGACGGTCACCGGCAGATGGAAGTCCTGGAAGGTGGTTCCCGCCATGGTCGACATCTCATGACGGCAATGCTCGCAAAGCCATCGGGTCCGGCGAATCGACCAAGCATCGGGCATTTCGCACAGATGGGCTCGGTGAACATCTGGACCCATGGCACCCGAGGAAACGCGGCAGCAGATCGCCCTATGGCGCCAGGCAATCGAAAACTAATTGCCGAACCCAGGCCGGTGGGTCCTGGACACCTGCAACAACATCGTTGTAAATGGGTCAGAGCATTGGCGACGGGCGGCCATGGATAGCTTATTACAGGATGCATCAACGGCCATCAATAGATTTCGACATCAATCCCCATACACGCAGATCGATGAGGCTAACAACTCCATTAGGCTGTCCCACCTGTCCAACACAACTAGCTTCCTATAGAGACCAAATGCCTCCACTTTCCTCTTACGGGATTTATTGGACACGCTAGTCCCGCATGGGCACTGCCGCCCTGTAGGTGAGCCGGAATTCGACCAATGAACGCCGCAGTGGCCACTCGACCCCTCCGCATGACGAGGAGGGACCGCCAATCCGGGTGACAATTTGATGTCGCCTTCTAATCTGTCTTTTTATCTGTTACACTCGCTGCAACTTTCCGACCATGCTTTTCAAAGCGCTCAGTGCGGCAGTGTATGGCATCGATGCCAACCTCATCGATGTCGAGGTGGACTATAGCGGCACGGTGGCGGAGAAAGAGGTCTTTCACACCGTAGGTCTGCCGGACGCCGCGGTGCGTGAAAGCCGCGACCGGGTGCGAGCAGCCATCAAGAACTCCGGCTATACGATCCCACCCACCTTCATCACCATCAACCTGGCGCCGGCGGACATGAAGAAGGAAGGGGCGGGCTTCGACCTGCCCATCGCCGTGAGCCTTCTGGGCGCCTACGGGGCGTTGCGCACCGATAACCTGGGCCGCTTTCTGCTGGTTGGCGAATTGGGTCTCGACGGCAGTGTGCGCGCCGTTCCCGGCATGTTGCCGGTGGCGATCCTGGCGCGCGAAAAAGGGATCGCCAATTTGATACTGCCCGCGGCTAATGCTGCCGAGGCCGCCGTCGTCGAGGGTGTCAACATTTATCCGGTTTCGTCGCTGCTTGACGTGCTCGAACTGCTGAACACGACGGTCGTTGGAGCTATCCAGCGAGAACCGTTCAAGGTATCCACCGCAGAGTTGCTGAACGAACTGCAGCATTTCGCTGTGGATTTTTGTGACGTGCGCGGCCAGCAGACAGCCAAGCGCGCTCTCGAAGTTGCCGCGGCGGGCAGCCATAACATCTTGATGATCGGGCCACCCGGCTCGGGAAAGACGATGCTTGCCAAGCGTCTGCCGTCGATCCTGACGCCGCTCACGTTTGAAGAAGCGCTGGAGACCACCAAGATTCACTCCGTCGCCGGAGTGCTGGATGCGGCAGCGGGCCTGGTTACGCAGCGGCCGTTTCGCGCACCGCACCACACCATCTCCGACGCCGGGTTGATTGGTGGCGGCATCATTCCCCGCCCCGGCGAGGTATCCCTGGCCCACAATGGCTTGCTGTTTCTGGACGAGTTGCCGGAGTTTCCGCGCAACGTGCTGGAGGTGATGCGCCAGCCGCTGGAAGATCATACGGTCACCATTGCGCGCGCATCCATGTCGCTGAGTTTTCCGGCTCGCTTCATGCTGGCGGCGGCGATGAACCCCTGCCCGTGCGGATATTTCAACGACAAGTCGCGGGAGTGCTCGTGCACGCCGCCGATGATTCAACGCTATGTGGCAAAGATCTCGGGGCCGCTGCTGGATCGAATCGACATTCATATTGAAGTGCCGGCAGTGCAATACAAGGAACTGCGCGGCGGGGCTTCCGCGGAAGGATCGACCGAGATTCGTGGCCGTGTAATGAACGCGCGGGAACGGCAGCGACAGCGGTTCAAGAAGGCAGGCGACAAGATCTATTCGAACGCGCAGATGACGACGCGGCAGATTCGCGCGCACTGCGAGTTAGGCGCCGATGCCGAACGGCTGCTGGAACGGGCGATGCAACAACAGGGGCTGACGGCGCGAGCGCACGATCGCATTCTCAAGGTTGCCCGCACGATCGCCGACCTTGAAGGAGCTGAGCATCTGGCCGTGCCGCATTTGGCTGAAGCCATTCAGTACCGCACGCTCGACCGCAGCTATTGGGCATAGGTGGAGGTCCAAGGAACCTCCGAACAAGTCACTCCAGCAAATCACGGCCTTCCCTCAGGGGCTAAACAGGCTGCGGAAAAACTGTTGTTCAGGATTCAAAAAGCCAGGCGAGCAATCCCTCCGGGGGCTAAAGCCCCACTCATTCTATGGGCCTTATCGACACGCGACCCCGACCCTGAGGGTCCCCCGGTGCCCCGGTCGTGCCCTGACGCACCGAGCCTTCCCGAAGAGTTTTTCCGCAGCCTGTAAAGCCCGGTCATCGTATTAGCCTTATCGGCGCGACTGAAGTCGGGCCCTTTCACACAAGGAAGTGCCCGGCCGGACAACACCTTGACTTAATCAGGGGTTCGCTAAAAGAACGATGGCGTGGAACGATGCTTGCTAGAGCGCCAGCAAGGCCACGACCACCACCGCGAGGCCGATGAGTTGGCTCATGCGGTCGGTGAGGGCAAAGGATACAGGGTCCTCGTCCAACTCCCCGCGGGAGGCGAGCAGCCACACCCGGTTGAGCCAGAGAATCATCAGGGGCACAATCAGCCACAGAAATCTTGGCTCGCGGTAGAGCTTGATGACGTCGATCCCGCTGATATAGATGGCCAGGACCACCACGGCAGCATAGGCGCTAGCGGTGCCGAAGCTGCGAAGCTGGGCAATATCCGACACAAGGTAGCCTCTGCCGTTTTTCACCGACGAACCGCTGGCGCGCAGGTTTTCCAATTCGGCAAAGCGCTTGACGATGGCCAGAGAGAGAAACAGAAACATCGAGAAGCCGTCGAGCCAGTGCGAGATATGGGTCTGGGTGGCAGCGCCGCCCGCCAGCAAGCGCAAGATATATAACCCGGAGAGAGCCAGCACATCTACCAGGGCAACCTGCTTGAGGTACCAGGTGTAGGCCAATGTGATTGCCAGGTAGAGCAACAGCCAGCCATAGAATCCGCCTGAGAGGAGGCGTCCGCCCAGGATCCCCAGGAGGAGAAACAGAAGGGCAAGGCCGGCTCCGGTAAACGGGGAAAGATCGCCTGAGGCAAAAGGGCGCAGGGACTTGCTGGGATGACGGCGGTCGGCATCGATGTCGAGCAAGTCGTTAACGATGTAGGCCGCCGAGGCGGTGACGCTGAAGCAACAGAAGGCCGCGAAGGCAGTGAGCAGGCGCGCCGGCGACAGGGCGTGAGACAGCAACAGCGGGACAAAGATGAGCAGGTTCTTGGCCCATTGGTGAACCCGCACGGCTTTCAGCAGCGCTTTCCATGTGGGACAGCGGTCAGTGAAGACGCGCGCCGGACGGATTTTGTGGGTGACCAGGCCGATGCGCAAGCGCAGGGTAGGATTGGCGACCATGGGCTGGGCGGCCTTGGCCAGCAGAGGCAGGTCCGGCGTGTCGTTCCCGATGTAGTCGAACCCGCCGGTGCCGATGAGGGCAGCAAGCCCATCGAGTTTGTTCGAGCCGGTGAGATTGGTGGCTCCGTCGGAACCCAGGACCTGTTTGAAGATGCCCAGATGGGCGGCAACGCGCTTGGCCAGTGCCTGATCGGCGCCGGTGGCCAGATAGATCTCTCTGCCCTGTTCATGCTGGTCGCGCAGATAGCGGAGCAATTCCTGGTTATAGGGCAGATGCACCACGTCGAGCGAGATGGACTGGGTGATGGTGGCTTTGAAAGCTGCCTTGCCGTGCAGCAGGCTTGCCGGCAGTTTGCGCAGCAGGGCGGGGCGAGCCCGCGCGAGCACCAGCAGGGAGTCAACCAGCGTGTCCGACTTGACCAGCGTACCGTCCAGATCGACACAGAGAGGGGGTTGATGTGTGCCGACGCGGGACTGATTGAGGATGGGTTCAGGCAACTGCACACCTCGTCCGAAAGTTCCCGGCACGGGAGGGAATGGGGCTTCAGCGAACCCGCACTTACCTGCACGCGCAACTGGAGGAAGGACCTCCCAAGTATACAGTCGGGCAGAAAGGGATCAAAATCTGCGGCTGAGCGGGAGACCGGGCCAAGGCATGGTTCAAGGCGGAGGAGAGCAGGAATTGTCGCAACCCGTCTCAATAGGTCTTGCATCCCCCCGGAATCAAAATCAGCATAGGCCAACCTAACCCGCCCGCCCTCCGGATAGAGGCCGGACTACCCGACTCCTTTCTCTCCGAAACTCCGCCTTTCCGCCGGCCCGGAGCCGCGATCCCCCATGACGCGCGAACGCGCCTGTGGTACGGTTTCCTTGACGTGGCATGAAAAATCCCTTACGCTCAGTAACCATACGCTAACAAAAGAGACGATGTCGTCTTTACGCGACATTTCCAAAGTGGCACTCGATGCCGGAAGGAGAATACTATGCACCGCTCATTTTCAGCCGACACGCAATGGATGCGCTCCCAGCATTGGAGCTTGAGGTACATCGCAAAGCTATCCGCGATTGCCGGAATCCTACTGGCATGCCTACCGGCACTGGCACAAACTGCGCAGTTTCAAGGGCAGGTGACCGACCCGCAAAAGGCTGTTGTGGCAGGAGCCGACGTCCACATCGTCAATCTTGCCACCGGCGTGGAACACGCAGTCAAGACCAATCGCGAGGGGCTTTACGTTGCGCCGTTCATCTTGCCGGGGACTTACAAGATCACCGTGCAAGCCCTGGGATTCTCAAACGCATCCAGCGAGCCGCTGACGGTCACGGTTGGCCAGACGCTGGCGTTCGATGTACGTCTCAGTTTGGGCAAGGCCAGCGATCAAATCGTTGTCAACGGTGCGTCGCTATTGCTGAACACAGTGAATGCGTCGGTAAGCACCACGATCGACCAGCAGTTTGTTGAAGACCTGCCCCTCAACGGGCGCAGCTTTCAGGCGCTTCTTGCGCTTGCTCCGGGCATCGTGCAGATGGCAGGAGGCGAGCAGTTCTCAGTCAATGGCCAGCGAACCGACGAGAATTACTTCACCGTAGACGGCATCTCTGCGAATGCCGGGGCCGGTTCTCTCCCTGGTGGCGCAGGTGCTTCAGCCGCAAACTTCTCTTCACTGGGGACGACTCACTCGATTCTCTCAGTCGATGCGATGCAGGAGTTCCAGATCAATACGTCAACCTATTCGGCAGAGTACGGCCGGCAGCCGGGCGGGCAATTCTCTCTGGTATCGCGGTCCGGCACAAACGCATGGCACGGAAGCGCCTTCGACTACCTTCGCAATGCGGTGATGGACGCCAACAACTGGTTCAACAATCTGCATAGCGTGGCGCGGCAGAACGAGCACCAGAACGATTTTGGCGGAACTCTCGGCGGGCCTGTCCGCGTTCCGCATTTCTACGACGGCAGGGATAAGACCTTCTTCTTCTTCAACTACGAAGCCATCAAGCTGGAACAGCCGCAGGCCGCAATCGCAGTTCAGCTTCCCGATGCGACGCTGTTCAAGTTCGCACCTGCGGTCCTGCTTCCATTTCTGAATTCGATGCCCAAACTTGACCCGAAGCTGGATACGACAGTTGGCGACTTCACGGCGTATTCATCCTGGCAGGCTGACCCGAATGCCGGGGTTGGCACCGAGTATGTCGGTTTTCCCACTTGGAGCACTCTGAACACCTCCGGTCTTCGTCTGGACCATACGGTGAACACGCGCGTGAAGGTATTCGCACGCTATTTGAGATCGCCGTCGGGAGCGGAAGGGTATTGCAACAACTGCACCACTCCCCCTTCGGAATGGATCACGCCAATCAATCGGACGAACACCGCAACTCTGGGAGTTACCACCAGCATTACCCGGTCGATCGACAACGATCTACGCCTCGGCATGAACCAGGTGAACTGGCAGCAGCACTACCAGAACACGACCTACGATGGAGCGGTCCCGCCGGACTACGCCTCGATTATTCCTGGATATGTTCCCAACGAGACGAGTGTAAGCCTGTACTTCTGGTGGCCATCCACTGGCTTCGGGAATTACAACTATCCCTCTGCCAACGCGCAGCGTCAGGTAAACATCGTCGACAGCACCAGCTGGACCGTCCACAATCACTTCATCAAATTCGGAGTGGACTGGCGCCGCCAGGCGACATGGGAGACCAACACAGTCCTGGGCATGTTTGGCGGCTATACCAAGGAAGCAGACTTCATCAGCAATACGCTCGACACATTCTATGCGAGGCTATCGCCCTACACCGACTTCAAGCCGGAGTTTGCGAATACAGGCTTGTATATCCAGGACGAGTGGAAGCTGACGTCGCGGCTGAACTTGTCGATCGGTGTCAGATGGGATGTCGATCCCGCGCTGAGCATGGAGAACTATTATCCGTGGACGGTCAACGAGGTTACCAATTTCTCGACCATGACACTTGCCCCGCAGGGAACGCCGCTGTGGCAGACACAATGGACGAAGTTTGCTCCTCGCATCGGAGCAGCGTACCGGCTTCGCGACGGGGACAGCGGCACCGTGGTCCGTGCCGGAATCGGACTATTCAATGACAACCCGAATGAAGAGGCCACCACATCCAACCTGGGACTGAACAACCTGAAGTATTACGACGTTACCCATGCCGATGCGGCGTCGTTCCCGCTGACCAAGCAGCAGGTGAGTTACTGCGTGGCTCCGAATACCAATTGCATTCCGGCAATTGTGAATCCATATCCGGCGAATGCTTCAAACCCGCTGGCCTCAAGCATCACCGGATTCGATCCGAATCTGAAGGCGCCCATCTCATTGGAATGGAACGCAGCTGTCGAACACGCATTTGGAGCCAAGCAGTCGCTGAAGGTTACTTATGTGGGCGCAGCATCGCAGCGACTGCTCAAGGTGGATATTTTCAGCCCGAGCAAGCTATTTGCCAATCCGAATTTCACGTCCGCATCGACGGCCACGCTTTTTGTCAACGGCCACCGTTCCATCTACAACGCGCTTCAGGTTGAATTTCAGCGCAGGCTGTCCAGAGGCCTCGAGGTGCTTGCCTCGTACACCTACTCGCACTCCATCGACAATGCGAGCAGCAACGGAAACTATATGGGGAACGAGTACCAGACCGATCTTCCGTATGCGAGCTCCGACTTCGACATTCGCCACAACTTTCACCTTGCGGGCACTTACGAGCTCCCTGGAAAGCACACCAATCCATTGCTCTCAAACGTGCTCGATCGCTGGAACCTCGACACGATCGTTAGCGCGAGGACGGCGCTTCCGCTGAATGTCGATGTGCAAGGCGGATTCACGGACGGCGCCGGCAATTCGGTAACTTATAACCCGAGTCTGGTCGCGGGGCAGCCATTGTATCTAGCAACTTGCTCAACTGCCTGCGCGGGCGGAAGGCAGCTCAACTGGGCGGCCTTCGCCGAAGCCAAGAATGCCAGCGGCACGGTGATCAACGGCACCCTGGGAAGAAACGCCTTGCGGGGTTTCAACCTGGTTCAACCCGACGTCGCCATGCACAAGCAATTCGCGTTGTCGGAGCGCACAAAGCTCGAATTCCGCGCCGAAGCATTCAATTTTATCAACCATCCAGACTTCATGGCCCCGTGCTATAGCAACAACGTGTCGAACTGCACGTGGAATCCCACTGCCACAGCGGCCGCACAGAAGACCTGGGGCGTGTCGAATGAAACGTTCAACAATCAAAGCCCCAACTACATGCAGCCCATGTATGAGTTGGGCGGGCCCAGGTCGCTGCAGGTCGCACTCAAGCTGAAGTTCTAGGCGACCGGCCAGCCCAGGCGCATTGCAGGCTTGCACTATTCGCACCGCAGAGAGGATGGAAGCAGTCATCTTCTCTGCGGCGAACCTCGCGCTGCAACAACACTGAAAGGCTAGGTTCATGGCAGGCAACAGACTCAAGACACCGCAGCCAAGCGAGTTCATCTGGTTAGCTCCTTTCGTGTGCATCGCGCTCACTGTTCTCGGGCTGGTGCGCCCCCTTCCGAGTTTTGCACCACCTGCGCACAACCGCGTCGTCGTCGATGCTGCCGGAAGAAGAATTCCGATCGAACTGCCATATCGAGGGACTGCAATCACATGGTGGGGCTCATTCGCAGATTGGTATCTGGAGCATACGCAATCGCCGAAGTCCATGTTGTATGCAGGCGGCCCGGTGGAACGCGCCCGCTTTGTCGGATCCATTCTAAGCTGGGTCTACCCCGAGGTGTTGAACAACGACGAGCTTTGGAAGGCCAACGCCATTTCCAGAGGGCGGGGACCCTACGTAGAAGTCGAGAGCCTGATGGCTTACAACCCTGGCGCCTATATCGGCGCTGGAAGCAGTGGCGGACCGTTGCCGCTGCTGCGGCGGGTCGGACTCCCTGTGGTCGATACATGGGGCTCGGTGCGAGGCGCCGAAGAAATCAAGTTTGAAGTGGCCCGCATTGAGTCGTCGCTGGTCGGACATCCCGAACGCGGCGAGGCCATGATCTCGCTCTACAAGCGGGCTTTTGCAACGTTGAAGCAGGATGTTCAACCGTCGACGCTGAGCGAGCACCCGCGCGCATTGATGATGGGTAGTTCCTTCCGCGACAAGATGCGGATTGGCATAGCGGGGCCGCGCAGTGTGTATGCGGAGGTCTACTTTCCACGCGCCGGATTGGTAGATGCCTCGCCCGGGTTTATCGGCACCCATGACGATGCCGAGCGCATCCTGGCCATGGATCCCGACATCGTGTTTCTGTTTGGCTCGCCGAATGGACCCATGCCCATGGAAAGCCCGCAAGAATTCATGATGGATGAACGCTGGCGTGGCATGAAGGCTGTCCGCACCCGGCGCGTTTATCGTTTGACTGGCAGCGGCTGTCCTGCGCCGATACTTGTGCGTTGGATGGCCGAACTCGCACACCCAGAACGCATGAAGGCGAACACGCGCGAATTCCTGCGCAGATACATTGTGGATGAATATGGATATCGGCTGAACGATGCGCAGATCGACAAGATACTCGATCTTGGCGAAAACGAGCACCAGACTGGCTATGAGCGGTTTGTGGGCGCCGCCACGAGCGGCGGCCAAAAGGGGTCAGGCAAATGATCAGAGCAATCACTTCGCGAGAACTCATTTGGCTCGGCCCGTTCGGATGCATTGCGTTGATCGTCCTTGGACTGTTGCGGCCGCTTCCGTCTTTCGCGCCCCCAGTTCATAGCCGCACTGTGATTGACGCTGCCGGCAGGGCGATTCAGATCGCAATACCCTATCGCGGAACAGCGATCACGTGGTGGGGTACATTTCCGAGCCGTGCGTGATCGGCGGGTCTATCGCTTGCCCGGTGGAGACTCTCCCGGCAATCTGCTGTGCGGGCCGATCCTGGCGCGCTGGATGGCCGAGATTGCACATCCAGATCGGCTGCAGCCGGGCACACGTGCGGCGTTGCGCAAGCGCATTGCACAAGAGTTCGGATACCGCTTGAGCGACGACCAGATCGATACTGCTTTGCACGTCGATGAAAACAGGGCGCAACCAGGGTCCGGCCGCTTTACACGGAGTTACAACGCGAACCAGGAAGAGGAGCACAATCGATGACTGAAGCAACGATAGAAGAAGGGGCTATTTCAGCGGCATCTGCGCACAAGGTGCTGTTCACGCAGAAGTACGGTTGGGTTATCCCTCTGCTGCTGGGTGCGGCTGTGCTGCTGGCCATGCTGGCTTCGCTTTGCATTGGTGCTTATCCATTGCCGTTTGGACGCGCCGCGCAAATCGCGATGCATCTTGCGTGGCCGTTTCCGATGCCCTCTAACCCTCCATGGAACATCAAGGAGTTGACAGTGGTGCAGGTCATTCGATTGCCGCGAGTGCTGTTGGCAACGCTGGCCGGCATTGGTCTGGGCATGTCGGGGACGGCCCTGCAAGGCATGATGCGCAATCCGCTTGTCGGTCCCGATATTGTCGGGGTGACGTCGGGTGCGGCCTTCGGTGGCGTGCTGGCCATGCTCTTCGACTGGGCGCCGGCTGGGATTATTGCCATGGCATTCCTGGGAGGAATGGTGGCCATGTTCTGCACCTTCAGTCTGGCGAAGCTCGCGCGGGGCGAGAGCAACAGCATGATCCTGATTCTCGCCGGCGTCTTCATCGGTGCATTCTTTCTCGCCGCCACAGGGTTGGTGCAGTACATCGCCCCCGACAGCGTTACGCGCACGATTACTTATTGGTTGCTTGGCACATTCGTGGGAGCCGATCAGCAAAAAGTGTGGATGATCGCCATTCCGACCTTGTGTGGCGGGACCATGCTCATGACGCTGCGCTGGCGCTTGAATCTCTTGTCGTTGGGCGATCTAGACGCCAAGACGCTCGGAATCAATGTGGGTGTGTTGCGCTGGTCGATCATCGCACTGGTCTCGCTCATTGTCGCCTCGCAAGTTGCAGTCAGCGGCATCATCGGCTGGGTCGGACTGGTTGTGCCCCATTGCGCACGAATGCTTGTCGGTCCCGATCATCGCCGTCTTCTGCCCACTGCGGCCATGCTGGGCGGCCTCTTCGTACTGGGGCTGGACGACATTACTCGCTCCATCGTAAAGGCGGAACTCCCGGTGGGAGTCCTCACGGCTCTGATTGGGACACCAGTCATTTGCATTCTCTTTTGGAAAACGCAAAGCAAGGGGTGGGAACATGAATAGCAATGTCGTGCACTTCGAGGATCTCGGTCACGCCTACCGGCCTTCGCGCTGGGTATTTCAGAACTACAACGCGCAGGTCAAGCGCGGTTCAACCTTCGCACTGCTGGGACCAAACGGCTGCGGCAAGACAACCTTGCTTAAAATCATGCTGGGCGCGCTCAAGCCCACCAAAGGAACAATCAAGGTGGAAGGCCGCATGGCGTTTGTCCCGCAGCTCTTTCATGTCACGTTCGACTACAGTGTGCTGGACATGGTCTTGATGGGCCGCGCCAAGCATGTGGGCGTGTTTTCTCAGCCTTCGGCAGCGGACGAAGAAGCGGCCATGGCGTCGCTGGAACGATTCGGCATCGCCAACCTTGCACTCCGTCCCTTTCACGAACTTTCAGGCGGGCAGAGGCAGTTGGTCATCTTCGCACGGGCGCTCGTCTCCGAGGCCGAAATATTGATCCTGGATGAGCCAACATCGGCCCTGGATCTGAAGAATCAGATTGTGGTTCTCGATTGGATTGCTCGCCTTTCACACCAGGATGGCCTGACGGTCTTATTCACTACACATCACCCGCACCATGCATTGGCTGTCGCCGACGAGGTGCTCCTGATGCTAGGCGAGAAGGCTTTTGCGTGCGGCCAAGCCGGGGATGTGCTGACAGAAGAGAATCTGCATGCGCTTTATGGCGTGGATCTGAAGCTCCTTCCTTTTGAACACAACGGGCTTCAGCATGAGACCCTGGTTCCCGTTCTCCCGCATCTCGACCGGAAAAAGCGTGACTTCGGGGAGGGATACAAGTCCCATGCCTGACACAACGACAATTCTCGATCCAGCATTGGCAATCAATGCAAGTTTGGGAGGGGCCTGCGGCTGGAAACCCGGGGTGCGGTGCGCATGATGGACAGCGTTCCGTCTATGTTCCGGTCCTTAAACAGGGTGGGAACAGCAATCCCGTCGCCATTGCCGGTGGGATGAAGTATGCCATCAAGCATCGTGTCGACTAACCGGCAAGGTTGAAGACGTCCGTTGTCTTTGACCAGTCCTTGTTCTTCAAGCCAGCCATCAGCATCGTAACCAGGGAAGCGGCCATCGTGCAGGTTCTCACCGCAGTCACGATCCTCATTGCGGCGGCAAGATCAGCTTTGGGGAAACGGTTGGAGAACCAGCAGGCAGGGGGTTCGAGTTTACAGACTTTTCGACTAATCCCAAAGATGTAGGGATCCGGAGATCCTGGTCGAGTTTCCCTAGTGGTTCTAGATTGGAATATGGCCGATAAGTCCTTGTTAAAAATACGTGAATTCGTCAAATATTCATACAACTCTGCGAGGCTTGGAGCTGGAAACAAAGGGGGGAAAGCTCCGCCTTGGCGAGGCACTCCTCAGCTTCCAACGGTTTTCCTGCATGCCGGCAAAAGCCACCTTGCCCTTTTAGAGGGTCTTCGGGTGCGGGAACAAGAAGCGTTCGCGATGCACGTGGGCGCGCCACGATCCAACCTGATACGAGAGAACAATGAGAGGCCCAATGAACTTCAAGGTCAAAACAGCTGCAGTGGCGATTCTTGCCACCAGTCTGGTTGCGTCCTACGCTTACGCCACCGACACCAAACCCGTGGCGAAGAAGCATGTTGCCACGAAAAAGACCGCTCCGCCGAAGCCGGCGCCAGCGCCAGTGGTGCTCCGCAGCGCCGCGGCGGATCGGTTGCAGACCCAGATCCAGGATCTGCACGATCAGCTGCAGCACCAGATCGACAGTTTGAAGACGGATCTGGCCACCAAAGATGCACAGTTGAAGCAGGCCCAGCAGGCGGCAGCCGATGCACAGGCAGCCGCGGCCAAAGCTCAGGAAGCCACCGCAGCGCAGCAGCAGGCCGTGACCGCAAACGACGCGGCTGTGAGCACGCTGCAGAGCACGGTTACCGATCTGAAGGGCAACCAGGTTTCTCTGGCCGCCACGGTATCGGATGAAACCGCCAAGATCAAGAAGGCCATCGACAGCCCGAGCGTGCTGCACTACAAGGGTATCTCCATAACGCCAGGCGGGTTTGCAGCGGCTGAAACCGTGTACCGCACCAAGGCCACCGGCGGCGACATTCCCACCGCATTCAGCTCTATTCCTTATGAGAAGGCGGACGCCTACTCCCTCAGCGAGTTCTATGGCAGCGGTCGCCAGTCGCGCCTCTCCATCATGGCCGAAGGCAAGACCAGCTGGGGCACGGTGCGCGGCTATTTCGAGGGTGACTTCCTGGGCACCGGCATCACCTCCAACAACAACCAGTCCAACAGCTATGTCTTCCGGCAGCGCGTCGTGTGGGCCGAAGCGAAGACCAAGAGCGGTTTGACATTTGCTGGCGGCCAGATGTGGTCGATGGCTGCAGAAGGCAAGAAGGGCATCTCTTCCCTCTCCGGCGACGTCAACACACCGCTCACGATAGACCCGAACTACGTTCCGGGCTTCGTCTGGACCCGTCAATACGGTTTCCGCGCGGTGAAGAGCTTTGACAAGGTCGCCTTTGGCGTCTCGGCAGAGAATCCGCAGCTCCTTTACACTGCAACCCTTGCCGGCAACACGCCTTATGCAGTGCTCGGCAGCGCCGGCCAAAACGGCGGCAACTACAACGCGGCCATCAGCACCGATCCGGCCACGACCTACGTGCAGAACTACACCAACCAGGCACAAAAGGATTCGGCCGGCAACACCATCGACGTGGCCGTTCCCGTCTACGCCACCATCAACGCCAACACCAACATTGCCAACTACTCCTTCAACCAGGCGCCTGACATCCTTGCCAAGATCGCCATCGATCCGGGCTGGGGTCACTATGAAATCTTCGGCATCGTGGGATTCGCGCACGAAATGGTCTACCCTGGTGTGACCACGAACAGCACCAAGTACGGCGGCCAGGTCGATGTAGCCACCGGCGCAGCCGTTGCTGCGGCATCCTCCACTGCCGGCGCTGTCAGCGATTCCATCGTGGTCGGTGGTTTCGGCGCCAGCCTCCGCGTACCTCTCGGCAAGATTGTTACCATCGGCGCCAAGGGCCTCATGGGTCCCGGCGTGGGCCGCTATAGCGACTCCACCCTGGCCGATGTCACCACCAATAGCTGGGGCGGCTTGACCCCGATCCACGGCGCCTCCGGATTGCTGACGGTCGAAGCGTCTCCCACACCCCGTCTGACGATCTACATGAACTACGGCGGCGACTATGCCGGCCGTGAAGACTATGCGACCTTCCCAGGCGGCATGGCCCCCACCACTCTGGGTTCGCCCAGCGCCGACTTCTGCCCCACAACCGCAGGCGCCTTTGCCTGCACCACGACGCCGACGGCTGCAAACATCCTCGCCGGCGGCAAATGGGGCGGCCACTGGGGCGCTCCTTCCGCGGCAGCTCTGGGCTACGGCTCGCGCCTGCTGAGCAACTCTGGCTGCAACACACTGGCTTCTCCCGGCTATAACGGCAGCTCCACCGGCTACTACCCCGGCGGATCTTGCGGCGCGCAAACCCGCGACGTGCAGGAAGCCACCGGCGGTTACTGGTATGACATCTACAAGGGCGAGCATGGTCGTCTGCGCCAGGGTGTCCAATACGGATACGCTGTTCGCGAAGGCTGGTCGGGTGCTTCCGGTATCGGCGCCAAGGGCATCGACAATATGTTCTGGACCACGTTCCGCTACTACCTTCCTTAACCCGCGAAGCACTGCGCTTCGCTCACGAAAGAGGCAGCCCAGTATGGGCTGCCTCTTTTGCATTTGGCGCCCTGACGCGCTTACCGAGTGGTTCCACGGAAAGAAACAGCCAACACAATCCTGGAACATGGGGACGAGGCTGGTGCGATGGACCGTGGGGCAAGCCGCATGCAGCCGTGTCCTCGGTGCGTCGCCTCACGGGTCACACCGGCGCCGGTTCCGATCCGGGTTAGCGACTGTTATACGCGAACGATCATCACTTCCGTCGACTTCATGAGCGCCGCCGCCACCTGGCCTTTGCGGAGCTGCATCTCCCGGGCGCCGTCGGCAGTAATGATGGAGGTAATCTTCTGGTCGCCAATGGCGAGCACCACCTTGGCGAGCAGTCCGCTGAACTTCACTTCCACAATCTTGCCCACCAGCTGGTTGCGCCCGCTGACGTTGCGGAAGCGCTCACGGGACTCGATTCCCGGTTTGGTGGGTGTGGATTTCGTCAGCGGCAGCAGTGCGCTTTGCGGGATGCGGTGATGTCCGCCGGGAGTTTTAGTGGTGGTCAGCTTGCCAGCAAGGATCCACTGCTTGACGGTGGCGTAGCTGACGCCGATTTCTGCTGCCGCTTCACGAGGAGTCAAAAGAGCTTCTGCATGGACCATGTTGTCACCTTATATGTTAGCCGTTACAGGCCGGGTCCAACACGCTTGAATGTTGAGAGTTTACACCCAGGCCTTCAGTCGACCGGCGCGCATGGTCGGCCGGATGCCGAATCGTATTGATTCGCAATAGACATTCGTATAATATCGCAACAATCAATTGCAACAATTTCTTATTTTTGGAGGAAAAATGAACAAACTAGACCGTTTTCTTGTAACCGCAGTCCTCTTCTCCTCAGCAACGCTGGCGTTTGGCCAAAGCGCCACTACCGACAGCAAGACGCAGCAGAAGTCCCCCGATCCCTGCACGAGTGGCCACGAGTTCGCTACAACCGATTGCGCTCTCACCTGGCACGGGATCACGCTGTACGGCGCGTACGACGCAGGCGTCGGGTGGGTGAGCCATGGCTTACCGGAGAACGGCAATAACTATGAAGGCGAATCTCTGGTGAACCGAAACGGCTATCAGCATCGATTCTTAGTCGCACCGAACAACCTGCAACAGACCGGTCTGGGCATCCGAGGCAAGGAAGAGTTTCTGCCTGGCTGGTCGGTTGTGTTCAACGCTTCAACTGGCATCAACCCGCAGTCCGGACTGTTGGCCAACGCGTCGCAGACCGACATCGTCAACAACGGCCTTCCCAGGACCAGCTATTCGATAGCCATCGACGGCGCTCGCGCGGGCCAGCCCTTCAATGACGAGCTCTATGGCGGAATATCGTCCGAGCATGCCGGCACGCTGACCTTCGGCCGTCAGCGTTCGCTCGGCACCGATGCGATGCTTCAGTACGACCCGGCCAGCGGCGCCTATGCCTTTTCGTACATCGGGTACAACGGCACAATGGCCGGCGGGGGCGACACCGAGAACTCCCGTTGGGACGACGCCGTGAAGTATCGGCTCACCTATGGCCCGGCTCATTTCGGCGCGATGTATAAATTCGCCGACGGCTCTGCCGGTTGCTACTCTGCCTCCGCAACGTGGAGTGCCGCCAACTGTACCGCGGAAGAGGCGCACAACAACGCCTATGGATTCGACGGTGGCGCAAAAGCCGGCAAGTTCTCTGCCGACTTCGTCTTCCAACATTACAACCAGGCAATCAGCGTATTGAATCCCCTTTTGGGGCCTCAGAGTAAGGCGGCGCCCTATCAGTCGACAACCGACAGCATCAATACAAACCAGATTACCGGGGCCAATCTGATCGCCACGAGCAACACTCTCTATGGCATCGTGACCGACAACAACGCAGTGATGGCTGCTGCCAAATACTCGTCCGACCCGATCAAGGTTTTTGCCGGCTACGAATACATCTGGCAGAATAACCCTGCGAACCCGCTGGGCGTTGGCGCCTCGGACCAGGGCGGGTACATCCTGAGCGGGGTCGAGGACAACAATCTCGATTCAGAGAAGTTGGTGCAGATCTGGTGGACAGGCGCGAAGTACACCTACCGCAAGAAGACCGACGTCACTTTGGCCTGGTATGAACAGCGGCAGAATGACTTCCGTGTTCCATCGACCTGCTCGGCCGCAGCCGGTTTCCGTGCCTCCTGCGCGGGTACTCTCAACGAGGGGTCGTTCTATGTGGATCACCACTTCAGCAAGCGTTTCGATTCTTTTGTCGGAGTGGCGTATTCGTTCGTGAGCGGGGGTCTGGACATCGCCATTCCTCACGGCCCCGGGGTACCCTTCTTAAGCGACAACAATCTTGCTCCGACAGTCGGTAGTCGTTTCTCCTTCTGAACGATCCCGTGGCGGGCTCAGCCGAAGCAGCATGATGGGCAGTTGGAGGATTTCAGCCTCCAACTGCCCATTTGCTTTCATATCGACTTGGCCGCCGGCGATGGAGAACTCAACGTATGTAGGCGTGAAACCGCTCAAATGGCAATCTGTGGTCCTGCACCGAAGGTCAGGCCGGGGTTTGACGAGGAGTCGAGAGGTGCAACGCGGACTCTCCCACATTCAACCCGTGCGAAACCATTGAAACAACAGCGGGTTCAAGCTCTGCTGCTTGAGGCTGAAGACCAGCTCAGGTTCTGGCCTTTTGAATCGGGCTAAGTCTTCTATTTTCTACAATCTAATGCCTATCAGTCTAGAGAATCCAAATCTGGCGGCAGGGAGGAAAAGGACTTGGTGGAGCTGAGCGGGATCGAACCGCTGGCCTCCTCGTTGCGAACGAGGC